>SKJD01000495.1 GCA_007116095.1 Candidatus Hydrogenedentota bacterium | reverse complement strand
GGCGTCCCTGAGCCGCAGGGAGAAGAAGAAGCCCTCTTCGAACCCGCCTGGCTCGCCCCGGAAATCGCCATCGCCCGACTCAGTTATGAGAGCGAGCAGGAATTCGCCTGCCGCGCCCTGGTAAAGCTACGGGAAAACTGCTGATTTTTTTACAACCACGAAAAACACGAAAAGACACGAAATGCTTATAGCACAAAACGTTTGATTGATGCTTTGGGGTATGTGCCGAAATTGACCAGGATCCCCAACCTCATGCCGGTAGCTTTCAAATAATTCAATAGCTGCGCTTCATGGGCCGGCACAATTTCTTCTACCGCCTTGATTTCGACGATGATGCTGTCAAAACAAACAAAATCCGGCTTGTAGGTCTGCAATAACGGCTTACCCTTGTATCTCAGCTGAACATCGACCTGGGAGCGAAAGGGAATATTACGTGCAGAAAATTCTACTTCCAGGCATTCATGATACACAGCCTCCAGAAATCCTTTGCCCATCTCGCGATACACATCAAATACCGCGCCCTGAATGACATAGGATTCTTCCTTGAACAAAATCTTCTCATGGCTCATTGGCGTACCCCCCCCTATTTTATTCAATATCTATGTCGGGCATTATAACTACGAAGAGCACGAATGTTCACGAAAATTTTATTGCATATAAAGCCATAATTTGAGGGTATATTTTATTAGTCGGCGTGTATGGCGCCTCCTATATGCAATTCTTTCGTGTGTTTTCGTGTGTTTCGTGGTTCTTTCTTCCTTGCCAGTCAGGACTGAATGAGGTGCTGGACAGCGTCTTCTTTCTCTTCGGGGAAATCGAGGAGGGTGTCGAGGACGTGGGCGACGCGGGTGGGCTCGACGTGGACGAGTTCCTGCATGAGGGTGAGCAGGAGGCGGCGGGTGCTGTGGCTGCTTTGGGCGAAGTCGGGGAAAATCTGGTTGAGGTGGGTGGCGTAAATCTCGAAGATGCGCCGCTCGTTGGCTTCGGATTCGTCCTGTGGCGCGCCTTTATAGGGGTAGAGTCCCTGCGCCCGCCACTGGTCCAGGACATCCTGCGCCCGCTCGGCTTCGCGCAGTGCGAAGTGCTCCCGCAGACGTGTGCGGGCGGCGTCCAGCAGTTGCCGCAGGTCGGGGTGCAGTTCGCTCATGACCAGCAGCCCTTCGCGGTCGAGCACGGCGATGTGCGCGGACTTGAGGTAGGCGGTGTAGCTGAAGCCACGGAAGTGCAGGCGCGGCAAGGCGTTGTGCAGCATAAAGCCGTCTTCGTCGCAGAGATAGACCCCGCGTTTTCCGGGCATGCTCCATTCGATCACCGTGAGGTGGGCTCCGATGCGCTCGCCGTTTTCCAGCACCAGCTCGCCCAGGTCATACTCGCTTGCCTGTTCCTCCGCGTTGGCCGGGTCGATGGGGACGCCGTCGTAGACAATGCGGATGCCGGGATACTGCCGCAGGTAGAGGGCGAAGATGTCGGTGACTTCCTGCCGGGCCTTGCCGCCGCGCAACAGGCTGATGTTTTCCGGTACATCTTGAATCTGCACCTGCATCCCCGGCTTCTTGCGCGGACAACCCCGGGCGTCGGTGACGCTGAACTCGCCGAGCTTCGCCGCATGCCCGCGGATTTCATATTCGTAGGTGCTGCCCGCTTCTTCATAGACGGAATGCCAACGCACGCGGTTCCCCAGGGAAAAAGCCCGGAAGCGCCCCTTGCCGTATTTGCCGTGGAGCATGCGTCTGTGTTGGTGCGTACGCATGCCCGAGCGCTTCCAGGAACCGCCCAGGTTCTGAAAGACGATCAGCGCGTCCTCGTAGTACAGGCCATTGCCGTTGTCGGTAATGCGGAGTTGCTCGACGCCCTCCAGTTCGTTCTCGACAAAGTCCACACGGACCTCTGTCGATTCCGCATCGAGGGCATTCCAAATCAGCTCGGCCAGCGCCGTCATCGGGCGGGTCTTGGCCAGGGATTCCAGATGGTCTTCTTTCACCGAAACGGTAATGGTCTTCACGTCAGGATACTCCAGGAGAACTTGGGCGCGCCGGTATGCGTTGCGCCCCCATGGGGATCAGGGTTTAATGTCGCCGCCATACAACACAGGCGCTACAAACAGTGATTCAGGCAATGGGCCGCTGCGAACAGGTCAGGCGCGCTTCCATCGCGGCGGCACGGGCCGCAGCAAGAGACTCAGCACCAACAACGGGGCCAGCGAGGCCGGGCTGGACTCGCCTTCCCCGGGCGTACAGCCCCAGGGCGTATCATCATCGCACGACACTACCGGGTAGGCCTCCTTCAGCAGGGGCGTCAGGACATCGCTAATGCGGTCCAGCTCTTCGCGGTAGTCGGCGCTGCACCATTCCACCGCATAGCGCAGGTTGTACGCCACCTCCATTGGCCTGGCGTTCAGGTAGAAGACGCCGACCGCAATCAGAAGCCGCGCCAGCTCCAACTCGCCCTGTACATAGGCGTTGCCGTAAACTTGCAGCATACGGTGAAAGGAACGCATGGACAGGTTCAACGTCCGCGTGGCCTCCGCCACCGACATCCCCG
>SKJD01000111.1 GCA_007116095.1 Candidatus Hydrogenedentota bacterium | reverse complement strand
GGTCTACCACCACACGGCGTTGCGTCACCGTAGGAAAGGGATAGCCGTTGTCCCGGAAATAGCGCAGCAGGCGGGTCTGTGCTTGGCGAAGCTCTCCCGCGATAAACGGGCGATCCCGTTGCAGGCCAAGGTATTGGTTAGAAGGCATGGACAGGGGAAAAGTAGCACTGTCCAGGGCTTCCGCCGCTACCCCCTCAGCGACATAATCCTCCAGCAGCGCGTCGTCTTCCAGGGAAGCGCCTTCGGCCCCCTCGGGCCGCATGATCGCCTCTGAAATATCCGTGACTTGTACGGGAATAATGTTGACTTCACGAAGAAAATAAAGCGGTCCAGGATTGATAGTGAAGCGCACGGCAACCGGCGTTGTATCTGTGTCAATTTCGTATTGGACAGTGGCCGCATAATGCCCCCGGGCCCGAAAATAGCGCACAAAACGCTCCTGATCGCGCACGACACGGCGTCGCAGGTGAATGGCGCTGGCGGGGGGCGTGTCCTGGTCGCCGATGCTGTCGGAAAATTCGCGCAGGCTGGCCCGGGTTGCGCTGTCCAGCGGACCTTCCAGTTGCACGGTGTACTCGATGCCGGATGCTGCGCCACAGAGGACAAACATGAGCAACCCAAGCATGCAACATCGAAATACTGGGTACCCTGAGTATCTTGTAAACTTCTCTGGCATAGGGAAATGATCCGTCAACGGCTTCCTGTGCGGTTTTTAAGCTGGTGACCACGAAGCGCCTGGACAGTACCGCATGCGTGCGGGGCTTGGTGCGCACTATGTATGCACTATACAATAAATCCCTGCCAATTTGCAGATTTTCCTGGAAATGGGGGATGATCTGGCCTGAAGATGGCGTGCAAGCCGAGGGACGATGAAGGGCATCCCGAATGTGTGAAGGGGTCAATCGCTGTCCGGTGAGACTCCAGATGGCAAGGCGCCATCAGTAAGGAATGGCGGAGGGTACAGGACTCGAACCTGTAAGCCCGAAGGCGGCGGTTTTCAAGACCGCTGCGTTACCAATTACGCTAACCCTCCGCAATGGGATGCGTTCCGTGGCCTTATTTTACCGAAATGCCCTGCATTATTCCAAATACCTTGATCACCTGTATCTTTCCGGTTACCATGCAGGCAGGCCCGGCGACTTGGCGCCGGTCACTACCGCGGAGGACGTTGATACGTTGAATGACAAATACGACAGCCCGGTCCCGTCGCCCGGACGGCAAGGCGCCCCTGTTAGTACGTCCGATGAGCACCTGAGCGTAACGAAGACGCTGCCTTACCTGTTGACGGTGGAGGAAGACGACACCTTCTATCAACGGGTGCGGGCGCTTTTTCCGCAGGAGGACCTGGATGTGGCCCGGGAACCGAAGCTGAACCGGGTGTTGAACCGCATCGACAAAAATGAGGTCGATATTGTGCTCATTTCCGGGCATGTGCTGTTGCATGGCGGGGCGGCGGCCTCGGAATTGCTGGATACGATGGCCCGGGGCAAGGAAGACCCCCAGTTGCTGCTGCTGGCGACAGCGGAGGAACTTGAGGTCTTACTGGAAGACCTTAAAGCGGGTTCATACCAATACGGCAAGTTGCCGTTGGACGACTTTGAGCTGAAGGCGCTGGTGGCTTCCTCGCTGGAGCACATCACTTTTCGCGCGGCTACGGCCCGTGGGTTGCCCACCGAAGGTGTGGGGCGTCCGCAGCCGATGTTGGGCCGATCACGCCGGATGCGGGAACTCTTCGCCCAGATTCAACAGGCGGCGGAGACGGATATCCCCATCCTGATCCTTGGGGAGACGGGTACGGGCAAGGACCTCGCGGCCCAGGCCATACACGACAACAGTCTTCGTAAGCATGGCCCCTTCCTCCCTGTGCATCTGGGGGCGTTGCCGCAGGAGCTGGTCGCCAGCGAGCTTTTCGGGCATGAGAAAGGCGCGTTCACCGGAGCCCACCAGCAGCGAATCGGGAAATTTGAGCAGGCGGACAAGGGCACGATTTTCCTTGATGAAATCGGCACCATCGATGAGCGTATCCAGATTTCACTGTTGCGCCTGATCGAGCAGAAAATATTTAATCGGCTGGGAGGGCGCGAGACCCTGGAGAGCAATGCGCGGGTGGTCGCGGCCACGAACGAGGACCTGAATGATCTTGTCACTTCAGGAAACTTTCGTGAGGACCTGCTCTATCGACTGGACGTCTTTCGGTTGACCATGCCGCCGTTGCGTGAGCGGGTGAGTGACATCCCCCTGCTCGTGCGCAATTTCCTCCGGCGCTTCAGCCGGGGCATCGGCAAGCCGATCAAGGGCGTCGACAGCGAATGCATGACACTACTCCAGTCCTACCCCTGGCCGGGCAACGTGCGGGAGTTGAAGAATGTAATCCAGCGGGCTGTGCTGGTTTGCGACGAAGAGCGCCTGCGACCGAACCACCTGCCCCAGCGTTTCAACGCGGAAATTGAACGCGCCAGTAAGGTGACTTTCGAAGTGGGGACCCCGCTGCGTGAAATCGAACGCGAGATGATCATCCGCGTGCTTTCCATGTCGAAAAGCCG
>SKJD01000212.1 GCA_007116095.1 Candidatus Hydrogenedentota bacterium | reverse complement strand
TCGTTCCAGTTTGTCCAGTCAGCCGCGACCTCGCCAATAACCCGGTTGTAGATAGCGTAGGGTTCCGGAACGGGTTCGTGGTAGTACAGAATAAAGGCGATGTCTGGGGGCGTATACGCGCTGGCCTCGATCACCCGCGTATGCGTGGAACCGCCGCCGTCGCCGAAAAGGATTTCCGTGATCGGTTCCAGGCCCGAGCCGATCGACCCCCGGCTCTTGCCGCCGCCGCGTCGGTTATTGATGGAAATCTGCGCTTCCTCGATCAAGGAAAGGTCGAGCAGCATCTTGGCCAGTTCCCGAACTTCGGCATCTTGCGAGAGCTCGGCCAGGTTAAACAGGTTGGGGTAGCTGTATTTCTGGTAGGTGGAGGAACCCAGCTCGGCCCACATCCCATGCAAGGCCCGCGCCCGCAGCCAATGCTTGAAGTAGGTGTTCATGGCCGCGTAATGCTCGGCGGGCGTATGGCCGTCGTCGTACTGCCGATCTTGGTATTCCGGGTCGTCCATCAGCAGCATGGAGCCCAGGTAGGTCATGGTCTTTTTAATCAGATCGTGGTTCTCGCTGCCCCAAATCTCCCAAACATGATCCGGCGTCACTTCATCCACACGGCTCAGGCCGCCCCACTCCGACAATTCGTTTGGGCGAATCCAGTCGAAGACCACCTGCTTCATGGCCGCTTCGGTCTCGGCGGTCAACAAGCCCGGCGTGCGCTGCCCATCGGCGCTGAAAAAGCATAGGATACGCATGTAGTCAAAGGCGGAGAAATAGGCGAAGGGGTCTTCTTCGGCGGCGTTCGACAGCAGGAGCGCATTGGCCTCATCCACCTTTTCCTCCACCATCAGCGCGGACAAAGCCCAGAGCGTTTCACCCCAACGTCCCGGCGGAAACATACCATCCCGGTCCTGCGCCACGGTGTCCCGCAGGCGTTGTTCGCGGTGCTCCATCGAGCGCGACCGTGCTTCCGCGATTTCCTCGGCCACGTTCTCTGGCAATTGGACTTCGTGACCTTGAAACGGCTGCTCCGCCGCCACTGGGACGGCCATAGCCATGCCCATCACACACAGCAACCCCAATCCCACACGACTACCCAATGCTCTCTTCATGACATGGCTCCTCGACGATTCGTTCATATGCCCAGGTTATCTTTATTGTTGATAATACGCAGGCATAGCCTCACAGCGCAATATAGGCGCCATGCGCAACGAAAAAAGAGCAATGTCTTTTTACCCGGCTCAGCGGCGGCGCAGCGCCACCAAAGCCTCGACATGGGGCGTGTGCGGGAAGAGGTCGAAGGCCTGGAACTTGTCTATCTGATAGGCCTCCAGGAAGAGCGGCAGTTCACGCGCCAAGAGTTTCGGGTTGCAGGAGACATAGATAATGTTTTCGGGCAGTATCTCCAGCAGGTACTTGAGCGCCTTGGGATGCAAACCCGAACGCGCCGGATCTAGGATGACCGTGGCTTCCCGGGGCAGGTCATTTTCATCCCGCCGCACCCGCAGGTATTTCTCCACCTGCGCCGTGACGAAGGTCACGTTGTCGATCTGGTTGTCCACCGCATTGAGGCGGCCATCCTCCGAGGCGGATTCCACACACTCCACCGAGATCACCTCCCGCACCAGATCGGCGCAACTGAAGGCGATGCTGCCCATGCCGCCGTAGAGATCATAGAGCAGCCCCGGTGAAATGTCCCTGACCCAACTCCGGATGACGCTGTAGAGTTTCTCGGTCGCCAGGGGATTGGTCTGGAAGAAGCTGAAGGGAGAAATCCGGAAGCGCAAGGGCCGCTCGGCGCCGTTTTCGGTGAGAACGAGCTTTTCCTCAATCACCGGCGCGCCATGCAGCAAGGTCAATTCCTCGGCGATGGCGACATCCGCCTTTTTCGTGTTCACGCCATGGTAGATACTGTCCGCAGGCCAGGCGGCTTGCACGGCTTCCACAAAGGAATCGGCGGGCAATGCGCCTTCGTGGGTAATCAGCACCACCATGCGCTGGCCTGTGCGCTTGGCGTCGCGGATCAGCAGGTTCCGCAGCAGGCCCAGGTTCTTTCGGCCATCAAAGGCGTCGAGTCCTTCCCGCTGATACCAGACCCGCATCGCGGCTAGTAGCTCCGCCATGCCCAACGGCCCGATCCGGCATTCATTGACGTCCAACGGCCAGAACCATTTTCCCTTGCGCTTGTAACCCAGCACCGTGTCCCGTTTGAAATCCTTCGGGGGTGGGGTGTCATAATGCTTGGGTGCGAATGCCGGGTCTACTTTGTTGCGGTAATGCCACAATACCGGCGAGGGCGTGACGGGAATGGCTTCCGACCAATAAGCCCCGAAGAGTTCCTGCAAATAAGCCGCTTTATCAGCGACCTGCCGGGCATAGGGCACGTCTTGCGCAGCGCAACCGCCGCAATCGCCAAAATGGGGACACAGATCAGAGTAGGCAATGCCGGTGCTGTCCTGGCGTGATATATCGGTCATGGTAGTCCTGTCGGAATAGATTTCGGTGGAAATGCGCCCCGGAACCGGGGTGACGCGCATCAATGAAGTGTGGCAT
>SKJD01000117.1 GCA_007116095.1 Candidatus Hydrogenedentota bacterium | reverse complement strand
GGAATACGGAGAACCACCACACCGCGACGCACCTGCTTCAGGCGGCGTTGCAACTGAGTCTGGGCGAACATGTGCGGCAGGCGGGCTCGCTGGTGGCCCCGGACCGGTTGCGCTTCGACTTCACCCACTTCGAGGGCATCGACCTGGACCGCCTCCAGGACATCGAGCGCATCATCAACGAATACATCCGGCGCGACGACCCGGTCAACACGTCCGTCATGCTACTACAAGAAGCCCGCGAGGCCGGGGCCATGGCGCTCTTTGGCGAGAAATACGAAGACCAGGTGCGCGTGGTGCAAGTCGCCGACGTGAGCATGGAGCTCTGTGGGGGCTGCCACGTGTCGCGGACAGGCGTCATCGGCTACTTCAAGATACTGAGCGAAAGCGCAGTGTCGGCGGGTGTCCGGCGTATCGAGGCGGTCTGCGGCGAGCCCTGCGTGCTCCTCCTGCAACAGCGCGAACGCCAACTCACAAACACCGCCCAGCTCCTGAGTGCGAACCTGGACAATGTCGAGGAGCGCGTGCGGCTGCTGGTCGAGGAGAACCGCAAGCTCCAGCGCGAGGTGGAGAAGTGGAAGCAGAAGGCCGCCCTGGGCGCTTCCGTGGACTACATGCAGCAGGTGCAGGAAGTCGGCGGGGTGAAGCTGCTGGCGACGCAGGTCGACGGCCAGGACGGCAAGGGCCTGCGCACGCTGATGGACCAGCTCCGCGACAAGATCGGCTCGGGCGTGGTGGTGCTGGGCAGTGCGGAGGATGGCAAGGTGGCGCTCTGCGTGGGCGTGACCAAAGACCTGACCGGACGCATCAAGGCCGGGGACATCGTGAAGGCGGTCGCGCCCATCGTGGGTGGCGGCGGCGGCGGACGGCCCGACATGGCCCAGGCCGGCGGCAAATCCCCGGAGAAACTCCCCGAAGCCATGGAACAGACCCCGGGTATTGTGCAGGGGTTGCTGGGGGGCTAGGCGATTAGGTGGATGTCAACATTGTAGGGGCGCCCAATAATGTGGAGTAGCGAACTTCAGTTCGCTGAATCGCGTGCAACGCGATTGGCGGTCTTAAGGGCACGGTCGTATTGCCAAGGCCTTTGTTTCTGCTCCGCAGAAATTACGCAAACTAAAGTTTGCAACTCCACATAAAACTGCGTTTCGTGGTTACCCTACCGAATAGAAAGGCCCCGCATCATCATGCCGCATTTCCCGCAACTGGATCGGCGTCAATTGAAGCTGCGGCCGTTGTCGGCGCGGCGGGACAAGGTCTATATCGAACGCGACCGCGTGTTGCCGACGGATACGCCGCGTGCTTTTGACGACGCCGGGGAACGCCTGCTGGACGAATTGACGGCGCGGTTGCGGGCGGCGCGGGAAGCGGGCAAGCCCCGGATGCTGGCCTTTGGCGCGCACACGATCAAGAACGGCCTCTCCCCCGTGCTCATCCAACTCATGGAACAGGGTTGGCTCACGCACCTGGCGACGAATGGCGCGGGCATCATCCACGACTGGGAGTTCGCCTATCAGGGGCACAGCTCGGAGGATGTCAAGGGCAACGTCGCCGAGGGCTGTTTCGGCCTCTGGGAAGAGACGGGCTTCTACCTGAACCTGGCGCTGATCGTCGGGGCCTATCGCGGGCTGGGCTACGGCGCCTCGGTCGGGGCGCTGGTGGAAGACGAGGGCCTGACACTCCCGGAACCCGTCGTGCTGGAAAAGGAAATCGCCGATTGCATCGCTCGCAAGGATTTTGAGCACGCGGCGGCCGCGGCGGACCTGCTGGAAGCCATGTTTGACGCCGGCAGCTGTCCCAAGACCCTCGCCACGCCGCATCCCTACAAGCAGTACGGCGTGCAGGCGGCGGCGTATCGCCTGGGCATTCCCCTGACCGGGCACCCGATGATCGGCCACGACATCATTTACGAGCATCCCCTGAACCGCGGCGCGGCGATTGGCCGGACGGCGCAGCGGGATTTCCTGGGCTTCGCGCAGGCCGTATCGCAGATCGACGGCGGGGTCTACATGAGCATTGGCTCGGCGGTGATGTCGCCAATGGTCTTCGAGAAGTCCATGGCCATGGCGCAAAACCTGGCCATCCAGGCGGGCCGGCGCATTCAGGACCACCATATCGTTGTGGTAGACTTACAGGAATCCCACTGGGACTGGACCCAGGGCGAGCCGCCGGAGGACAACCCGGACTACTACCTGCGCTACAACAAGAGCTTCAGCCGCATGGGCGGCGCGATGCGCTACCTGACTGCGGACAACCGGGACTTTCTGCTGGCGCTGGCACAACGGCTGGACGCAACAGGCTGAGGAACGGCATGGGCATGTTAAACGACACCCAAAATGAAATCCTGGAGGAAATGCTGGCGCGGCGACCGGACCTGGCGGATTGCCGGGCGGGCCTGCTGCGGCTCTACAGCTTCCTGTCGGACTGCTACGATCAGGGCGGCACGCTCTACCTCTGCGGCAACGGCGGCTCCTACGCGGACTGCATGCACATCGTCGGCGAGTTGTGCAAGAGCTTCGAGCGCAAGCGCCCGATCCCGGAAGATTTGGCCAATC
>SKJD01000233.1 GCA_007116095.1 Candidatus Hydrogenedentota bacterium | reverse complement strand
TTGGCGTCATACTCCCAGGGCACCGGTGACACAAGCACCTTGAAGGTCGCGTCGGACTGGGTGAGGGTCTCCTTGAACCAGGCTTTCTGTTCCGGGCCGAGCATGGAGGGGTTCTCGACACCTTCGCCCCCGGACCAGCGCCCGCCGTCCTCGCGGTAATAGCGTCCATCAAGCAGGATGAAGTGGACGTCGGCGATCTGGAAGTCAAACCACACCCCTGGCCGTTCCTCGCCGCCGCCATAGGCCGGGTTGTTCCAGTTCTGTTTTAAGATTTCCCAGACCATGGGCTTCCAGTACGGAATATCGATTTCCGGACCGCCCTCGCTGTCGTCCATGGCGAAGTCGTGATCGTCCCAAATGCCATACATGGGGCGGGAGCCCTGCAAGGCGCGGTATTTCGGCACGCTGTAGCGTTGGTAATAACAGTAGCGTTGCTGGTCGGGACTCTCCGGATCGTCAATATAGACATTGTCGCCCGTCATCAGGACCGCCAGCGGCTCCTTGTCAATAACCGTCTGCCAGATCCGTTCCCGTTCCAGGCCGTCAAACCCCGCACAACCACCGAAGACTACCTGGAACGACGCCCCTTCGCCCGTGGTTGGGTAGGTGCGAAATTGTTGATGCGGTGCGCGCACTTCGACTTGCTCCTCGCCCAACAGCACGGCATAGTAATACGTCGTGTCTGCTTCCAGGCCGTCCACATGCACCACCGTCGTGTAATCCTCTCCGGCCTTTGCTTGCACCGGACCAAAGATCTGCGGTTCGTCCAGCTCGGGCGACGAACTCACCGCCACATGTACCGGCATCTCCGCTGCCGTGCGCACCCAGACCGCGGCGCCTTCATCCGTCATATCGCCGAGCATTGGACCATGCACCAGGTCGTATTGATACTCCGCCAGCAAGTCCTGAAAAGCCTCATGGCTGTGCAATGGTTCAAATAGGCGTCTTGGTCCAGCGATAAAGCGCTGTGGCGGGATCGACGTTTCTTCAATAGCACGTACCATGGTCTCGGCGGCCTCTTCGATCATGCCGAGCTGGGCCTGCGCCATGACTTTCATAAACAGCATTTCTTCATCATGCCGTCCGGGATGTTCCTCCAGATAGGACCGGGTGTATTCCAGCGATTCCTCGGCCCGGTCGGTCTGGATCAAGCGCAACGCATACTGCCCAAGCCGCTTGATGTCGCCCGGATTCGGCTCGCTGGCCATATAATCGGCGGAAACGCTGGGGTGACTCCCGCCCGCCGTCGGGTACTCCGGAAAGGGATACCCATAGGGGAAGTCGTAGGGCGAGATTGTTTCCGTATCCGCTACTGCTACGCTGAATGCCGCCGAAGCCATCATCAGCGACAACAACAAAGCAACCCCATAATGCAACCCAACGTGGATGCCCGTCTTCATAAGCGTCCTTTCAAAATGTCTTGAATTCCCGTTTTAATCCACCGTGCGCCGTTCCGGCCACAAGGCCAGCGCATCGTCGATAATGCGAAGGGCATATTGATACCCAAAACTGTCTTCCCGACCACCCGTGTTGGCGGTCTTGTCTTTGAAGCGTTGCCAATCTTCCCGAGTCAACCGATCATCGGTGTGGCTGTACTGAAAGGCGTTGATGGCCTGGTAAAAGACATAGCCCAGTTCTGTTTCATCCGCCTCCTGGTGGATTGCACTGAAGGCCGTGTCCGGATCACCACAGTGACCGAGCGCCTGGGCCGCCATGACCCGATTCCCGCCCATGGGGTCGTTGACAGCCATCTCCCGCAGTGCTTGTTGGACCTGTTCTGCGTCTGAGCGCAACACGAAGAGTCCATACGCGCCCCAGTAGCGGATGATGGGGCTGGCGTCTTCCATATGGGCCAGGTAATCGTCTATCAATTCGGGATCGCCCCAACTGGCCGCTTTGGCCGCTTCCAACGCCTGTTCAATCGGGTAATTGTCACTCTGCCCGAATTCATACAGCGTCTTGTACGGCTTGTCGGGCCCCACAAGATCATAAAAGAGCGGTTCTGGAATCAGGCCGATATCCCGGTTTTCCAGCATCCATTGGTCCAGCTTGGCGGCCATGGCCTGGATGCGTTCCTGATGCTCCGGAGCCGCTGCGAGGTTCTTTACATGCCATGGGTCGTTTTCGGTGTCAAAGAATTGCACGACCGGTTTTGGCTCAAAGAATTGGGACTGAATGGGGTCGCATTTCCCGGCTTCATAATGCGCTTCCCATGCGCCCCAATTGGCCTGTACGGTATGGCCGTAGCGGGAATCCCTGCCATTGGGACGGTGGGGCATGAAATTGCGGATGTAATACCAGCGCCCATCGGTTGTCGAACGACATAAATCGGGGCGCTCGGCCATGCGATCCCGGTATAAGTAGACATTGGACGGCGCTGGCTCGCTATCCGGGCCCAGGAAGATATGTCCCTGCAACTGCTCAGGAACTGCCATGCCAGCCAGGGAAAGCGTGGTTTTGGGCAGGTCTACAAAATCGACCATCCGATCAGAGATGCTGCCGGGTTCCGCCCCGGCCAAGTGCTTCCATTTATCGGGAAAGCGCACAATCAA
>SKJD01000034.1 GCA_007116095.1 Candidatus Hydrogenedentota bacterium | reverse complement strand
TGCCCGGCTGGCCGAAGGGCGGCTGGACCGCATGAAGGTGGACCGGGATACGATTGTCGGCATGCACCGCTAGGTCTTGGCGCCACGGACAGGTATTACCGCTTAGGTTGATTTGATAGGTTGAGTAGCGAAGTTCACTTCGCTCCCTTCGTGCAGCGCACGAAGGTGGTTAGGCGCAATCATTCGGCTTGCCAAAATCCCCGCCTCATAGCAACGCCGCCACCCCGGGTATAGCTGATTTTATCCGCAGATGACGCAGATGAACGCAGATTCAGGCCGCCCACCCAACGCAGCAAAATCTACCACGGAACACACGGAAAACACGGACATAAAGCCCACCCCCGTCATGCCTGCGAAGGAGTCCGTGGATAAGAATGGGTGTCGTTCTGATATAACCGCTTACGTCGATTCGTTATTTGGAGTAGCGAAGTTCACTTCGCTCCCTTCGTGCAGCGCACGAAGGAAGTATGACGTAACATCCTGCAAGCCAACATGTTGCCGTTGTGAGACCCCCATGCCGTCATTCCTGCGAAGGGGTCTGTTGATTAAGTCGATTTTTTTTGTTGTCTTTCTGGGCATTGCCAAGGAAGCATCGGGTTGCGACAAGGCGCTGGCTTGCATCTGTATCCTGTGCCCCGCATAATGTCCAGAGTTTTTGTAATATTGGCTTTGCGCATGGCGCTTTGGCTTGGCTTGACTTGGGTTTGCCTGTCCGATGGCGACGATCTTTGCAGACAGCGTTGCTGATAGTGCAGGCGCGAACGGATTGGAGAAGGGTATCATATGCGTATCTTGAGGAAGGGAATGGCGTTGGCTACGGTGGGGATTGTCGCTGCTTTGGCATTGGGACTGGGAGGGTGTGCGGCCATGGACAAAGACAGGCGGGGACTGGGGGCAACGGATCGCCCGCAGGTGGAAGTTATCGCGCACCGGGGCGCCAGCGCCTATGCGCCGGAAAATACGCTGGCGGCTTTTGAGTTGGCCGTGGCGCAGAATGCGGACTGGTACGAGCTGGATTGCTATATCAGCAAAGACGACGTGGTGGTTGTCTTGCATGATACGACCGTGGACCGCACCACCAACGGGACGGGGCCCGTGGCCGAGTTTGCCCTGGAGGAATTGAAGCTGCTGGACGCCGGTTCCTGGCGGGGCGAGGCATTCGCCCTGGAGCCGATCCCCACGCTGTATGAGTCCCTGGCAATGGCCAAGGATCGCATCGGGGTCTATGTCGAGATAAAGAGCATGGCCAGTGATTCCGAACTGGTGGCGATGCTGCTGGAGATGGCCGAAGAGACCCCGCACATGACACCGGAGCAGGCGGAGGCCTTCATGGCGGCCATTGAGGCGTCTGGAACCCGTAACCTGGCCCTGACCCGGGAGTCGATTGCCGATATCCGCAGCCTGAATATGGAAGATCAAGCGCTCATTCAGTCCTTCTCGGCCATTGTCTGCTTTATCGCCAGGCACGAGGCCCCGGAAATCGTCGTGGAGTATCTCGGTGGGGATGATCCGGACAACCCGCAGCAGTGGATCAATTACACCCGCCTGGGTGAATTTTTGCAGGTGGACGGCATGAACCCGAGCCATGGCTCGATCACACCGGAACGGCTGGCGGCCTTTCAGGAAGCCGGAATGCGGGTAAATGTCTATACGGTGAACAATCCCGAGGACATGGCCCGCTTGGCGCGGATGGGCGTGGACGGCATCATCACCGACTATCCGGATGTCTGCCTGGACCTCCTGGAGGAACTTGGATTGCGTTAGCGGTAACGTTTCTGGGAACTTATAGAGCTTGGGAGCAATATTTGCCAAGTATTGGGCAAGCAATGCTATTTGCAATACCGTCGCTATCTGTTACTATGAGCGCCAAGTTTTCTGTCGCCGCATTTCGGTCGACGGAAAGCTTGGCTTTTAGTTATGCGCAGGAAATGAACGGAACGCGCCGTGCTCCGGTTATGCCGGGGTGGCCGCATGGCAATGGACTACATAAAGGATGGCATGTATGAAACATGAAAAAGGAATGAACCGGCGTTCTTTTCTGACCTTCACAGGCAAGAGCGTGGTGGGCGGTTGGCTGGGAGCCTCGTTGCTGGGCCATCGGCAGGCCGCGGGCTATGTCAGCGCCAATGAGCAGGTGGGGGTAGCCCTGATCGGCACGGGCAATATGGGCACCCGACATCTGGAGGCCCTGGCTGTCAACGACAATTGCCGGATGGTGGCGTTGTGCGACGTCGGGATGGCGCGGCTGGCCAGCGCCCAGGAAGCGTACAGCGGCATTACCGGAGAGACCTTGCCCCATTATCAGGACTTCCGGGAAGTGCTGGAGCGGGACGACGTGGATGCGGTCTTCATCGCGACGCCGGACCACTGGCACCCATTACTGGCGATTTTGGGCGCGGAAGCCGGCAAGGATGTCTATGTGGAAAAGCCGACCGGGCCGACGGTGAAGGAAGGCCGCGCCATGGTGCAAGCCGCCCGCCAGTATGGCCGGGTCATGCAGTTGGGTACGCAGCAACGCTCGATGCCGGTCTTCCAGAAAGCCGTCGATGTGGTGCG
>SKJD01000013.1 GCA_007116095.1 Candidatus Hydrogenedentota bacterium | reverse complement strand
CGGAGAGCGGGGAAAAGGCTTTGCTGCTGATCCTGCACGGAAAAATTCAGGAGCTGCATGTGGACCAGGTGCTCTTGAGCACCGGCCGCACGCCTCAGGTCGAAGGGCTTGATCTGGAACGCGCCGAGGTGGCCTATGACCTGGAGACAGGCGTCCAGGTCAACGACTTCCTGCAAAGCAGCAACCCGCGCATCTACGCCGCCGGGGATGTGTGTTCAACGCAGCGCTTTACCCATGCCGCCGACGCCCAGGCACGGATCGTGGTGCGAAATGCCCTCTTCTTTGGCCGTGCCCGCGCAAGCAAGCTATTGATTCCCCACTGCATCTACACGGACCCCGAGGTCGCGTCGGTGGGGATGTCGGCGCAGGAGGCCGAAGGTCATGAAGCGACGGTACGCAGCATTACTATCCCGATGGCGACGGTGGACCGCGCGGTGTTGGAAGGCGCGACGACGGGCTACCTACAGGTCCGGGTTGCCCGGAATCGGGATCGCATTCTGGGCGCTACCCTGGTCGCGCCTCAGGCCGGAGAGCTGATTCCGCAGATTACGGCGTTGATGCAGGCGGGCAAGGGGATCGCGCATCTGTCGACGGTGATCCATCCCTATCCCACGCAGGCGGAAATCCTCAAAAAGGCAGGAGATGCCTGGATGCGCAGCAAGCTGACGCCCCGGGTGCACAAGCTGTTGCGCTTCCTGCTGGCATTGCAACGATAAACTTACAGCCTATGCGTCCCGCAGTTCCGAGACGGGTATCCATTGACGCACCGCGTTAATCAGGGCGATCTCCTCGGCCCGAAACAGGTCTGCTTTATGCAGCACACGCTCCTGTATAACGCCCATGCGCAATAGGTAGCGGCGGTAGGTTCCGGGGAGCAGGCCACTGGCTATTGGCGGCGTCCACCACTGCCCTTCAAGACGCAGCACCAGATTGGCCAGGGCGCTTTCCGTCAATTCGCCGTCTTCATTCCAGAGCAGGACATCGTCGCAGTCGGGCTGCGCCGCCAAGGCCGCATCATAGACACCGCGCGCTGTGGTTTTGTGGTACAGAAAGCGGTTGCGACGGTCGACGGGCTCCAGGGCCAGGCCCAAGGTTATGGGCCGGGTCGGGGGCGCCGGCGCATGCTCAATGTGTAACGCGCCATCACGGTGATACAGCAACCGCACCTTGCAGGGCGTGTCGGGGAGCGTCTCGCAATAGCGCGCCAGCGCCGCTTCCACGTCCGCAATGTCGCCGTTGAAATCCCAGTACTGCATGGAGGCCTCCAGCCGCTCCAAATGCTCCGCAAGCAAGAAATAGCCGCCTTCGTCGTGCCGCAGCGATTCCAGCAAGGCAAAGTCCGGTTGTGTCTCATGCAGAAAACGCGCCTTAATAAGGCACTCCGCATACTCGGCGTCACTGACGGAATCCCAGGTCACCCCACTGCCCACGGCATAGCGCGCACGCCGACATTCCCGGTCGTAGAGGAGGGTGCGAATCGGGACGTTGAACGATAGGGCGCCGTCCGGGGCCATCCAGCCCACCGCGCCGCAGTAGACGCCCCGGGGCTCCGGCTCCAGGCGGTGAATGATGCGCATTGTCTCGACCTTCGGCGCGCCCGTAACCGAGGCCGGGGGGAAAAGGGCCTGCATGAGGCTGCATAAATCCGCATCGCTGTCCGATATTACTTCGCTGCATAGCTGCCACACCGTAGGGTAGCGCTCGACGGTGAAGAGCTCTGGTACCGATACCGAGCCCGGACGGCTGACATGCCCCAGGTCGTTGCGCACCATGTCCACGATCATGACATTTTCCGCCTGGTCTTTCGGGGCATGACGCAGTTCCTCGGCGAGGGCAATGTCTTCCTCCGACCAGCACCCACGGGGCCGCGTGCCTTTCATTGGACGGCTACGGAGATTCTGTCCGTCCCGTCGCAGGAAAAGCTCGGGCGACAGGGAAAGCACCTGGTGGCGGCCAGTGTCGATATAGGCGGCATGTTCTGCGGGTTGGCGCGCATGCAAGGCGCAGAACCAGGCAAAAGGATCGGCCTCCACATCCGCCTCCAGTGGGAAGGTGTAGTTCACCTGGTAGCTGTCGCCCCGTGCTATGTGCTCGCGAATCTGCAATAACGCCGCATGGTACGCCGCCTCGGACAGTGCCGGCTCCCAGGCCGTCTCAGGCAGCGTCGGGAGCAGCTCTAGCGCCAACGGCCAGGGGATTCGACGCGGGGCCGCGTAGATGCCAAACCAGAGCAAGGGCAGGCCGGGGATAGGCGAGTGGGTGATCAACGCCGGATCAAAGGCCGGGGCCGCTTCGTAGGCGATATAGCCCACGGCATGATGCCCCTGCTGTACGGCAGCCTCGACCGCCGCCAGGGTATCCAGCACTGCGCCCAGGCGCTCCGTCGTATGGACAGAAATCGGGTCCGTATACAGCCAGGCATTATCGCCCCGGGGAATCAGGGCTTCCCCCGGACCGGGTGTTCTGTCGTCTGGATTGGACATCGTGGGATTGGGCATCTTGGGCTTCACCGTCATGCGTAGAGGGACCAGGCTGGTTGCGACACGCAGCGCGATGTATGGT
>SKJD01000140.1 GCA_007116095.1 Candidatus Hydrogenedentota bacterium | reverse complement strand
GACTAGCAACAGGAATCCTAACAAGCCGTTCTTCATTTTGCTCCCATAAATATAAACCGTCATCTTGATAAGTGACTTCTGGGAAGAAAATAGTCAGCCAATCTCCACGCACCGGCGGATCTGTAGGTTCAGATAATTCACTGGTACGATCTGCGTTACTAACCGCTTGTACCTGATAGCGGTAGTACTCCCCTTTTTCTACGGTGTCATCGGAAAATTCCAACCCTGACAAAAGCCCATCATATACATCCCCAAGAGCACCATTCAGCTTTATTGGATTTGAAATGGGTTCTCCTTCCTCATCCAAATGTGTTCGATAAATGTTGTATCCTTTGACGTTGAGCTCAGGGTTTGCAGGCCAATCGATATAGACACTCTTTGGGCTACTTACGGCAAAAGGCCTGCCGGGGGTACTTATGCCACGAGGCACCAGTTCGACTTCAATGGGTTCTGCATTCGCAAACACCCCTCGGCGCTCCTGGCCTCGATACTGACTTCTCGAAAAACCCAACTCAAATGGCCCCGCGTTGGGAAGTCCGGTAAAAGCAAAGACGCCATTTGCCCCCGTTGTAGCCACCTGTAGCTGTTTGTCATCGGTATCCACGGCAATTTCTATCGCCACGCCTTCCACCGGATTGCCGGTGAAGCTGTTAACAACCACGCCTTCCACGCTGAACTCTTGCTGGGCGGAAACACGACTATGGTCGGACAACATCCCCAAAGCAGCGATTAATAGAACTAAGCTCAAACACGCCACCCCTAAAAATCTGACTTGTCTATTTCTACACATAACAACAACTCCTTGTTTTCCCCTTGTGGTTCATTGATTCACCTAAGTTACTGTCTTAAGAACTCATCAAAAAATTATCTTTACCTAGCACACCACCTTTCTATTTTTAGCATTCAACAAGCAAAATACACGAAATACTAAAAACGATAATATTTTTGATCGCCTCCTGCTCCCCCAACCCCTTGGATTTTGCAAAGTATTATCAAATCACATTGCATGTTTACTTTTTACCATATACACCACAAAAAGTCAAATTAAATTCCAAAAAAAACTGTATACATTGTATACACAGCATATGGCTCATATCAATCATATCGACACAGGCAGCTGCTTCTTGCCCACGGCAGGTGCGCTCCCCTACAATCAAGGCGGACAAGCGCAATCGCAACTATCGGGATTACATACCGCCAGGCCAGTAGGCGTGCAGGCATGAGTAAGGCTGCATGGCGTTATCAGCTTTTGCACAAGGGGAGGCATATGGGATTTTCGGAGGCATACGGAAAACTCAAAGAGGCGTTATTGACGCGAGAGGGGGCTGCGAATTACAGCAACCCCCGTAAGGTCCTGGCGGAGCAGGCGCAGGAGGGCAACAACGAGTACCACCTGCAACAACTCTGGCAGGAACAGCGATTCGACACATCGGAATTGCTGACGGCCGAGGGGCAGCGCCTGGAAATTCTCTCTCCTGGCTGGTGGAACACTGAGGCTGGGCCGGATTTCAGGGACGCACGGCTCGTCTTCAACGGAAAGAGCTACACCGGAGATGTCGAGCTGCACTGGAACCACCAGGGCTGGCGAAATCACGGGCACCACGAAGACCCGCGCTACAATCAGGTAATACTGCATGTCAGCCTGGACACGAAGCCGACAGAAACCCCACTGCGCAACGCGGCGGACCGTCCCATCGCCACGCTCTTGTTGGGCCGTTATCTGTCCCGGGCGGAGCGGGAGGAATTGCGCCATGGCGACGCGCCGGACCTGAAACAGTTTACGGCGTTGGGTTGTGGAAAGTGTCTGCCCCTGCATGCCGATGATGACGCCGAGGCGCTGACTGCTTTCCTGGACCTCGCCGGGGAGTGGCGGATGCTGCATAAGGCGCGTCGCATGCGCGAACGCATGGAGCAGGTCGGCCCGGACCAGGCCATCTTCGAGGAACTCTGCCGCGCCTGTGGCTACCGCAAGTACAAAGACGCCTTCATGGCGCTGGCCCGCCAACTGCCCTACGAACGCTGCCGCCAACTGGCGCAACGGGACCCGTATCTACTGGAGGCGGCCCTGTTTCAATTGGCCAGCCTCCTGCCACCACTGGCGGATGAACACGAGGATGATGTATCGAGCCACCAACTACGGCTTCATACATTGCTGCGCAACGAGCTGCCGGGGCTAAAAAGTCTCCCGCTGGACTGGCCGCGTAACGGGGTCCGCCCCAACAACTACCCAGAACGGCGGCTCTCCGGGTTGTCCCGGCTCCTGGCGCGCAGCGCCACCCACGGCCTGAGCGGCTCCTTGCACCGCTGTTGGATGGGCCACGACAAACCCCGGGAACAACGCCTGGCCTTTGAGGACCTCTTCCCCGGCGCACATGGGTTTTGGGCAACCCATTTCACCTGGAGCGGCCCACAGGTCAAGCGCCCTTCCGCCCCGCTGGGCTCGGGCCGCGTCCGCACCATTATCGGCAACATCTTCGTGCCCGCCGCCCTGGCGCAGGCCCGGCTGGAGCAACGCCAACACCGCGAAGCGATGATTCATCGCTTCTTCAAGGCCCTGCCGTCGGAGCCGGCCAACCAGATAACCCGACTGATGCAGCAGCGGGTCATTCCGGAGGGCGTGAAGCTGCGATTGAACTTCTGTCGACAGCAGGGGCTCTTGCAGATGTTTGAGGATTGGTGCCATCCGAACCCCGGCTGCGTGGACTGTTCACTACACCGCTATTTCGAACAGGGCAGCCCGAGCCTTAAGCGCTGAAAAACTGGTGTAGCGCTGGTATTATCGGAAAAATTAGGGTGTAGTTCTGATATTACCGCATAAGTCGATTCGGTATGTGGCGTCGCAAAGTGCACTTATGTCTTCGTGCATAAGCACGAAGGACGCAAACCCAAGTTTGCGACGCCACATGAAAAGAAACCCGGGAGCGCCCCTATGGTCGGGCTTCCCGGGTTATTGGATCTATGGTGCTGTGCTACGCGTCAGTGGGCGCTTGCCGCTGCCCTACACGGTGTAGGTGGATGCGGCGGTGTCGCCGCCGCGGCCGGTCCAGTTGGTGTGGAAGAACTCGCCCCGAGGCTTGTCCACCCGTTCGTAGGTGTGCGCGCCGAAGTAGTCCCGCTGGGCCTGGAGCAGGTTGGCGGGCAGCCGTTCGGAGCGGTAGCCGTCGAAGTAGGCGAGCGCCGCGCTGGTCGCGGGGACGGGGATGCCCATGCGCACCGCTGCGCTGACCACACGCCGCCAGGCCGCCTGGGCCTGTTGCAGGGCGTCCGCGAAGAAGGGATCCAGCATCACATTCACCAAATCCGAATCCTTGTCGAAAGCCTCCTTGATCTTGCCGAGGAAGACCGAGCGGATGATGCAGCCGCCGCGCCACATCAGTGCGATGCCGCCGTAGTTCAGGTTCCAGCCATATTCTTCAGCGGCGGAGCGCATGAGCTGGTAGCCCTGGGCGTAGCTGACGATCTTCGAGGCGTAGAGCGCCTGGCGCAGGTCGTTGATGAATGTCTCCTTGTCGCCCTCGAAGGTTTCCGTCTGACCTTTGATGACCTTCGAAGCGGCCACACGCTCGTCCTTCAGGGCCGAGAGGCAGCGGGCGAACACAGCCTCGCCGATCAGCGTCAGGGGCTGTCCCTGATCCAGTGCGGCGACAGCCGTCCATTTCCCGGTGCCCTTCTGGCCGGCGGTGTCGAGGATCAAATCGACAACATGGTTGCCGTCCTCATCCTTGTAGCCCAGGATGTCGCGGGTGATCTCGATGAGGTAGGAATCCAGCTCACCCTCGTTCCATTCCTTGAAGACCTGATGCATGGCGTCGTTGTCCATGCCCAGTCCGACGCGCATCATCTGGTAGGCCTCGCAGATCATCTGCATGTCGCCGTATTCGATACCATTGTGGACCATCTTGACGAAATGCCCGGCGCCGCCTTCGCCTACCCAGTCGCAGCAGGGCGTGCCGTCATCGGTCTTCGCGGAGATCGCCTGGAAGATCGGCTTGACATGTTCCCAGGCCGCCGGAGAACCGCCCGGCATAATTGAAGGTCCGAGCAGGGCGCCTTCTTCGCCGCCGCTCACCCCGGTGCCGATGTAGAGCATGCCCTTGGATTCCACATACTCCGCCCGGCGGATCGTGTCGGGGAAGTGGCTGTTGCCGCCGTCGATGATGATGTCGCCCGGCTCCAGGTGAGGGATGATCTGCTCAATGAAATCGTCCACCGGTTGGCCGGCCTTGACCAGCATCATCACCTTGCGCGGGCGCTCCAGGTTCTCACAGAGTTCCTTGATGCTGTGGCAGCCGACGAAGTTCTTGTCTTTGCCGCGACCATTGATAAAGTTGTCCACCTTTTCCACCGTACGGTTGTAGACCGCAACGCCGAAACCGTGGCTTTCCATGTTCAATACGAGATTTTCACCCATGACCGCCAGGCCGATGAGTCCTATATCCATTTTCGCCATAATAGAGGTTGTGCTCCATGTTTGTAGGGTCTATCCTTTGAACAGACCAACATTGTTGTTACTTGTCAGATTGCCAGCTTACCTGGCCTTACCCCCCGGGATGCTGTCCCACCACCCTTGTCTATGCTATTTCCGGGCAGCCTGCAACTCATAGTCCGGCAGTTTCTTGTCCGCATAGATGGGCTTGAAACGGGCAAAACGCTGCCGACCATTGATGAGGGGGACGCTGGGCCAGTCCTCGCCGATCAGGGGCTGGGCATAGCGCACAAAATCGTCCGTCACGTCTATGCGGCTGGGGGCGATCCACTGCTCCGGGAAGCTGCGTTCGGAGTTGGCCACCTTCTCCAGCGGCGCCTTGTCGTAGTCCACCGAATAGATGAGGCCGGGACGCCGCAACAGCGTGGCCATCCAGCCGTTCTCTCCGGAATGCGCGATCTCGACCGCCTTCTGGCCGACCTTGTAGGCCTCGTCCAGGTCGACAATCGAGGCGTAGGCGCTGGTGTCGCGCTGATCGGTGCCGGGCACCTGCCCCCGTGCGGCGCCGCGTGCGGCCAGTCCCCGCTGGTTCAGCGCATTCACCACGACCTGCGCCACACTCATCTGCGACGCGCCGAAGTTGGTGTGTCCGAAAGAGTCTTTGATTTGGCCGAAGTCGCCGACATCAAAGCCTTCACTGACCACCACGATGCAGCGGCCATCCCGGCGCAATTGATCATTGACGTTGTCGCAGAGCTGATCCAGGCTAACCTTTGACTCGGTCATGTAGATTTGCAGCGGTAATTCCCGGTTGGGGTCCGCCAGACGTGCAGCAGCAGGAATGAAGCCGATCTTGCGTCCCATCGCCTGCAAGACCAGGACCGGGTCCGCCGGACAGGAGCCCCGGTTTTCTTCGTCCGCATTCTGCACCAGGCTCATCCAGTACCGGGCGACGCTGCCGTAGCCCGGCGTGTGGTCGATCAGCTTGAACTCGGAGTCCCCTACATCGTTGTCGATGGTCTTGGGCACGCCCACCGCGACAAGGTCCAATCCCTGTTCCTGCGCCATTTGGGCGACCTTATGGCAGGTGTCCATCGAGTCGTTGCCGCCGTTGTAGAAGAAATAGCGGATATCATGCGCCTTTATGACATCCATCACACGCTGAAAGTCTTCTCCCTGATCCTTCTTCAGCTTGTACCGGCAAGTGCCGATTGAACCGGCGGCCGGGGTATAACGCAGCAGGGCGATTTCCTCCGGGTCCTGCACGCTGAGATTGAGCAGCTCTTCTTTCAGCACGCCTTCGATGCCGTGCCAGCCGGCGTAGACGGTGCCGAAAGTGTCTGGAAACATGTGGCAGGTTTCCACCACCCCACGCAGCGAACTGTTAATAACGGGGCTGGGGCCGCCGGATTGCGCTACAATTACATTACCAGGCATAGATATTGCCTCCCTTCAATGACAATTATGGTGAGAAATAAACGGTTCATGGGTCAGCCCGATACAAGGTAACCCGATTGTTTGCTGAAGTAGACAGCTTGGCGCCATGCAAGATCATGGCTGCCCAGTGATTTACAGGGCAAGTGACAGCTCGCTTTCCAACGGTAGCGGCGGGTTGTCCATTGTATCGTCATCCGCTTCCAGCCGAACCGGCGCCGTTGCCCAGCGGATAAAATACTGCCTATCATTGGCGAGTAAACGGGCCTTGGCCATCCGCGCCGGGTGGTTCTCCGGAAACACGGCCAGCAGGTTGTTCAAAGTCTTCAATCCGTCCACCGTATTGCCGCGCAGGTACTGGGCTATCGCCAATTGCACCACCAGGTTGCTTTCCCCTGCGGCGATGCTGTCTTCCAGTTCCACTAGTTTGATGGCCTCATCATAGGCTTCCCGGGCTTCGGCCGGACGTTTCAAGTTCTCCTGAAAGATGCCGAGCAGCAGAAACATCTGCGACGCTTCCCGCGTGTTTCGGTGACAGGTGTTGTCCATGCAAAACTTCAAGGTTGCCACCGCCGCTTCCAGTTCGCCCATATGCGCTTGAATGATTGCTTTATTAATGTAAAAGGCAGCATATTCAGGGTCGTCGGTTACGGCTTCCTCGGCGTACTCCAAGGCGCTGTCCAAGTCACCTTCTCGAACGGCGTTGACGGCGGCTTCGTTTTGATCCACGGCGTGCTGGCGTGGTACATGCGCCTGGAAGGCCCGGTCGTTCTCATGACAACCGCCCATGGCCAAGAAACACAGAAAAGCCAACGAAACGCTCAGGATTTTATGGATCATGGGCCTTCCCTTGCGGGGGTTCGGGCACTGCTTGCGGCAAAGCTGTGTCTGTAACCAGATCGCCGCTGTGACGACTAGGCGTACGAGGTCAGGTGATACAGGATTTCGCCGGCGTTGGGAACCAGCAGCTTTCCCGCGTCTTCCTGATCGCGCCAGTCATCGGGGTTTATGGTATCCGGGTCACGATAGCCCAGGTTAATCGCCTTACAGTCGGCCTCGGGGATTTGCGTCGCCAGGGTGACTTGCACCCGGGGCTGCTCCACGCCATCGACAAATTTACCCATGCCGCGCACGTGCGTGGAGTGCGCGAGGATGCCGCGGGGAATGTCCAGAAAGCGGTCCATCTGGGCGGTGAAATAGTCCCGGCAGTGGTAGCCGATCTTGCGAATATAGGCGTCGTGGGTAACGCTGATCTCCTTGATGTGCGGCGCATAGATAATCAGCTCGCCGCCATCGGCCACGACCGGCTCCAGCTTGTACATGCACTTGCCTGCCACCCAGATGTCGTCATACATCGGCGGCGCCATGGCGAGCACGCTGTCGAAGGGCTTTTCCTTGTAGCGGATATGCTTCTGCTTGGAGAGGTCCGCCGCCGCGCTCCAGGCCGCCTCCGGCGCGCCGAAGAACAGCGCATGGGTCTCTTTCCCGACGACGGTCAGGCAGAAGCAGTGCCGTTCCACGGGAATCATCGACGCCGCGCGGTCCACTACCCGCCGCACGGGGGTGTCCTTGGTGCCGTTGATGGCGTAGTTGGTGATCAACGCACCCAGCCAGTGGAAAAGATTCAGAATCTCCGGACCGGAGATACCCGGGAAGAAATACTTGTTGCCGCCGCTGAAGCCGACCACCTCGTGGGGAAAGACCGGGCCCACCACACAGAGCACATCGTAGTCCAGGATGCGTTTGTTGATGCGCACGTCCACCGACTCGGACATGTGGCCCTGGGAGAGTTCTTCGATGTCTTGCTCGGTCAGCGTTCCAATACTCGTCAGGGCGTCGGGGTCGTTCCAGGCGTGATTGTAAATACCGATGTGGCCGAATTGGCCCTGGCGCTCCTCGGGTGTAATGCCGAAATGCCGACAGATCACATCCTCCGGCATGGGGGGATGGGTGCCCAGGGCGATGAGGTAGTCCAGTTGCTTCGCCCGATTGCCCAGCGCGGCGTTCAGGCTGCGGAACATCTGCGGCATCGGCATGCTGCGGGTCGTGTCAGGCACGATAAACAAGATGCGCTTGCCGTCCGCCGGAAACGTTTCACAGGCCTTATGAACCGCCTGGTCCAGTTCGGCGTTGCTTAAAATGCCATCTTCTTTGATATGTGTAAATGTTGTCATGGAGATTCGCCTTGATTACAAAATGGGACTGAAAATATCACAACGGACAGAATAAACGGCTATTGTAGCACTTCATTATGGGCAACTTGAAAGCCCATGGCCACAAAGCACTGTTTCAGGTCCGTATCGCAGTCGTCCAGTACGACTTTGGTGTTCTGGAACTCGCGGCGACGGGGATATTCCTTGCGAAGCCGGTCGAAGTAGGCGCCCCGGTCCTTCGGCGCTACCTCCAGAATGCCCCGCATCCGGACATCGTCTTCCAGGATGGGATAAACCGCCCGCACCGCCTGATGCAGCACAGAGAAGGGGTCTTCATATTCGTCGGGCGCTTCCCAAACCGGGCAGTCCGGTGGCGGCAGGAGCTTTTTCGGGCTCCAGCTTGCCTTCAATCCCAGATGCGCGCAGAGCGCCTGGTAGATTTGCACGGTGCCGTTGACCTTGCCGTCGAAGGAATAACCCGCAATATGGGGCGTGGCGATGAAGCAACGCGAGAGCAGCTCCAGGTCCGGAGTCGGCTCGCTCTCCCATACGTCCAGCACCGCCTCGCGCAACTTGTTTTCCCCCAGATGATCCTTCAGGGCCTTGTTGTCGACCACGGCCCCCCGGGAGGTGTTGAATAGCAAGGCGCTCTCCTTGAGATCGGTGAGAAAAGCCTTGTCGGCCAATTGGTGGGTCGGGTGCGGCCCCGTTTTGTTCAGTGGTACGTGAAAGGTGATGATGTCGCAAGCCTGGACCGCCTCCAGTGATTCATAAACCGGATCGCCAGTCTGCTCCGCCAGTGGCGGGTCGTTCTGGACTACTTTCAAGCCCAGCGCTTTGGCTTTCTGGACGACTTTCGAGCCGACATTGCCGACGCCCACGACCCCAAGGGACATGGTCGAGAAGTCGAGGGCATAGCGTTGGCGGAGTTCCAGCAACGCCGCGACGATGTACTCCGCTACGCTGTTCGCGTTGCAGCCCGGCGCGCTGGTGAAGCCAATGCCCTGTTCGGCCAGCCAGGCCTTGTCGATATGGTCCTCGCCGATGGTGGCTGTCCCGACGAAGCGCACCGGCGTGCCGTCGAGCAGTTCGGCATTTACCTTCGTGATGGAACGCACCATCAGGGCGTCCACATCCAACAACATGTCCCGGGTGATACTGCGGCCCGGAGCCGTCTCCACTTCCCCCAGACTGCCGAAGGCTTCTAGTCCGTAGGGGATATTTTCATCTACCAGTATTTTCATGCTTGACTGTCCATCGATCTCATCGTACTTGGCGTTTTTTTGCAAGGCGTATAGCTTAGCTTATTGTGGTAGCCGTCCCGCGTCAGGACCAGGGGGGATGCTCCGGCAGGCAGGCGTCAAACTCGGCCAGGAGCTGTTCCTGGTAGGCGCCGGCAAACTCGCCCCGGATGAACTTGTCGAAGCCTTCCTCATGGAAGCGCTTCCAGGAAGCGGTTTCCTGCCCGGGGTTAATCGGGAAGAAAAGGGCGTTGTTGGCCTGGGCCGCTTTGTAGTCGCCCGGCGCATCGCCCATCATCAGGACGTGACCTGGCTCGTACTTGCCTTCGGTGGCCAGGCGCAGGTGTTCCGCCTTGGTGCCCAGCTCCTGTCCCGCAATGATGTAGGGGTAGTTTGCAATGCCATGCTCTTCCCACTCGCGGTTCAGCGCTTCGGTCGGGGTCTGCGAGCAGACGATCATATCCGCCGATTCCTGGATTTTGGCCAGGCTCTCCCGCAGGTAGGGGAAAGGCGGGATGTTGAAGACGATTTCCTCG
>SKJD01000033.1 GCA_007116095.1 Candidatus Hydrogenedentota bacterium | reverse complement strand
GGTTCCTGGACTACTCCGGCGGCAAGATCACGGACTGGGGCGCGCACCTGGTCGACATCGCCATCTGGGGCATGGGCCAGGACAAGGACCCGAAGAGCGTCGTGGCGCAGGGCGGCAAGTATCTCATGCAGGACAACCGCACCACGCCGGATACGCTGGATGTGCTGTGGGAGTTTGACGACTACATCCTGAGCTTCCAGAACCGCGTCTACAACCCGCACCTGCCCGAAGGCCACAACGAGCACGGCATCATGTTCTACGGCACGCTCGGCACGTTGCGTGTCGACCGCGGCGGCTATGAAGTCACCTCCTTCCCGAACAACGGCGGCTGTGAACCAATCCAGCGCGGCGCCTCGCAGATGAACGAGCCGCATTGGCAGAACTTCGTGGACTGCATCCGCTCGCGAGAGAAGACGATTGTTGACGTCGACGTTCTCCACAAATCCTCCGTGCTCTGTCACATGGGCACGAGCGCCTATGTCGCCGGCGCGAAGCTGGGCTGGGACCCGGCCACCGAGCGCTTCACCGGCAACGACGCCGAAGCCGTGAAAGTCGCCAACGACTTCGCCTACCGCGAATACCTGAACGGCTGGAGCCTGGAAAAGCCCTACTGGCGGGGCTAAGCAGCGGAAATGCCGTTGCCAAGTACACATAGTGACTAAAACTTGGGCCGTTGTTTTCCCCGCGTAAAAGACGCAAGGGAAGGCAACGGCCTTTTGTGTTATGTGACGGCGTGGCAATGCTTTATGTGGCGTAGCGAAGTTCACTTCGCTCTTCGTGCGGTAGCACGATGTAAGTCTAACGTAACATCCTGTACGCCAACATGTTGCCGTTGTGAGACCCCCATGCCGTCATTCCTTCGCAGGCAGGACGGTATTGGTTTTTTTGGTGGCGTGGTATTGAGGCGAGCATGCCTGTACGTACATAATAGCCAATATCGTTACTTCATCTTTATCTTTATCATTACCTATGAGGCATTATTTTATGAATTCACTGAAAGACACTACCCCGGGCGCATCCGCGCCGCGAAAAGGCCTGACCCGACGCCGTTTCATGGGGGTATCCTTGGGCGGGGTCGCGGGCGGTTTGGCGGCTGCCGGCGGCTATGTGGGCTACACGCGCTCCGGTCGACACCTGCGGCTCGGGGTCGTGGGCTGTGGTCAACAGGGCCGCGCACACCTCGATTCATTGCGGACGTTACAGGCGGCGCATGGCCTGCGTTGCACGGTGTATGCCTGCGACAGCGACGTCGCCCGCCTGGACGCGATTCCGGATATGCCCGCCGAACAGCGCTATGCGGATTGGGCGGCAATGCTGGACGCGGAAAGCCTGGACGGCGTGATCATCGCCACCCCGGACGCCTTGCATGCGCCCATCGCCACGGCCTGCCTGGAACAGGGCGCCGCCGTCTTCTGTGAGCCGCCGATGGCGATGTCTATTGCCGAAGCGAAGGCGCTCCACGACAGAGCGGCGGCTTCGGAACTGCCTTTTTTCATGGCGGTGGACGACGTATGGGCGCCGGCATTCAGCCGGGCGCGCACGGCGCTGGCGGAAGGGACGCTGGGGCAGCCGCGCTGGATTCAGACCGCCACGATGACGCCCCCGACGCAGGCCGACTGGCGGCAGAACCCGGAGCAGAGCCTGGGGGCAGGGGCGGTCGCGCATTACGCCGGACTCTACGCCGCCTTGTCCACCGTCCGGCCGGGCTTGCCGCTGCGGGCCTCCACGGCGGCGCAGTACAGCGCCAGCGCCTCGCCCGGGCTGCCGGACACCCTGCTGAGCCGCCTGACCTATCCCGGCGACCTGCACCTGGTGCTGAACACGACGCCGGAGTCGCCACGACAAACCGCCCCGATTTTTCGGGGCGATGCAGGCAAGCTGGAACTGCCGGAGACCTCCCTCCGGGAAGAGACCTCTCCGACCGACAGCGCCCTGGGGCAATGGCTTCAGGCCGTGGAAAGTAAAGAGGCCGTAGCAGAGACCCTGCGCTGGGCCTACGAAGCGCAGATCGCCGTGCACCTGGCCCTCGAGTCCGCACGCACCCGGCAGGCCGTGTCCCCGGAGACGCTTCAGGTCGCTTGATAATCGTTGAAACGTTGTCGTTGCCAGTACATACCCCTATTTTATTTACAATCGATATACACATAAGGGAGTTATAGACCATGTCATCAATCGGACGTCGTGAATTTTTAGCCGGGGGCGCGGCGGCGGTGGCGTCGGCGCCGCTCCTGGGCAGCAGCGCCCTGGCCGATACAGCCGCCACGTCGGTGACAGAGGCCATCAGCTATCCCTACCAGGACGGGCGCAGCCCCTGGCCGCTGGTCCTGAACGCGAGCACGGTGCGCCACGTGGGCACCGAGGAGAAGATTCGGGTTGCGGAGGTCGCCGGCTGGGACGGCATCGAGCTGTGGATTGACGACCTGGAAGGCTATGAAGAAGGTGGTGGGGACCTGAAGGAACTCGGCGCGGAAATTCTGGACCGTGGGCTCTATGTCCCGAACATCATCGGCCTGTGGAACGAAATGCCTGAGACGCCCGAGGCCTTCGAAGAGTCCCTGGAAGCCACGCGGCGG
>SKJD01000198.1 GCA_007116095.1 Candidatus Hydrogenedentota bacterium | reverse complement strand
TGGACGAACCCAAGCTGCGGGTCTACGCCGAGGCGGAGGAGGGAACGGAAATCTCGCTGCAATTCGGTTTCATGGAGCCGACCCAGACCTACCGATACGCCCTCCTGAACGGGGAAACCCTGTTTCTGGTGGAGGACAACCAATATTTCGAACTCAACCGAACCTTGCTCGACTTGCGCAACCGCTTTACCGTGGACGACCGCGAGGCGGATATCCTGCGCTTCGAGTTCACCCGCGTCTGGACCGGGCGCGAAGGCGTGGAGATGGACAACCCGCCGGAAGTGGGCGAGGAGTCGGTGAACATCGTCCTGGAGCGGGATTCAGCCGAGGCGCCCTGGCGGATGCTGGCCCCGGCCGACGCCGCGGCGAACCAGGAGGTGGTGGATGAGCTGGTCGCGGAAATCCAGTTCGCCGTTGGCCGGAATTTCGTGGACAACCCTGAGAGCCTGGCGGACTACGGCTTTGAACCCGCCTCCGTGCGGATTACCCTGGCGGACGATGCGGAGGGCCGCGAGCAGCGGCTCTATTTTGGAAACCTGGACCGCACGACCGAGCAAGGCGGCATCTACGTGATGAAAGAAGGACAGGACGCCATCTTCCAGGTGGACGCCCATGTGGCCACGCTCTTCCCGCGTTCGCCCTATGCTTTCCGCGAGCGGCGGTTACTTTCCCGCCAAGCCTCGGAGCTGGAGCGTATCGAGGTGCGTGGGCACGGCGCGGACTTTACCCTGGCGCTGGAGGAAGGCGCGGGCTGGCGGGTGGTGTCGCCGCAGCTCAGCGATGTCTCCTCCACGGCCCTGTCCACCTTCGTGGCGCAACTCAAGAGCCTGTCGGCAATGTCCTTCCCCGAGGGACTGCCGGAAGAGTATGGGCTGGACCAGCCCGACGCCTGGGTTGACCTGACCTTCGAGGACGGCGAGACGGCGCAGCTCTTGTTCAAATGGCATGAGGAGGCCCCGGACTACTATTTCGCCACCCAGGACTCCGGCGACGTCGTGCGCATGGAAGCGGCGGTGCTGGACCGTATCCTGGTCGACCCGAACCATTTCCGCTCGCGGGACCTGATGCGTTTCTCGCGGCTGGATGCGGTGATGATGAATTTTACCTTTGAAGAGCGGGACTATGTGCTGGAGCGGGTGCATGGCTCCTGGTTGGTGCGGCAACCGGCAAACCGGGCGCTGGACAACCAGAGCGATGCCGATCGCCTGATCAATGCCTTGTCCCCCCTGCGCGCCACGGCCATCGAGTCGACGGAAGCGGGTGACCCGGCGGACTATGGTTTTGATGCGCCGCTCTTTACCTTCCAGGTGCTGGTGCAGCCTGAGGGCGATCCTGACCAGGCGCAGATGGTGGGGCCCTTGACAGTCGGGGCGATAACAGTTGACAATGATATGGAGCGATACGCCACAATGGAAGGCCGGGAAGGTGTTTTCCGGGTATCGCAGGAATTGATTACGCAAATTCGTGATATACTTCGCGGCATTGATACGACCAGCGTAATGCCGTAATGCCCTCGGGTAGGACTTGATGGCCGTGTTAATTTCTGGGCGGCGCCCAAGAAATATGGGGTTGGTGTTGAAATGCGGGCGTATATCGAGTATGCTTTAGGGAACAGATGACGCTGGGGAAGTCTCGTACGGGTATGCTATGGGCATTCGCACCGGGGCACTGGGCGAAGTAACCGGCGAAAACACTGGCGGACAAGGGGTATTTAGAAGCACGCGCCAATATTCTTAAAACCTTGGCTTTCATAGGCTTAGGTGGTATTGGACGTATTTGCGTGTTGACACGGCGACAAAGCTGTGTTATAAGTTGCGATACAAACAATTTGGGGTGGAGTATGCAACAATCGAGTCAGGCCTGGACCTGCGGGGCGCTGCAAGCGCTTTCCGTTTTCGGCGCTGGAGAGCAAATCGCGCATTTGCAACCGGCTACCGTTGTGTCTGGCGCCTGTCCGCATTCTGTTCGTCACTTCCCCAAATCCATAAATTTTGAATCAACAAGTGTCAACGGTTGTGCTCTTGTGCATGCATGCGCAGGGGTTTTTTTTACTTTTTTCCGAGGAGAGTGAGACAGTGAGCACACGATGCGGCGCCTTGCTAGGGCTTGCTACAGCGGCAATGATGGTTGTAGGGGGTTGGGGAAGTAGTATGCTGGAAGGCATTTCCTCAGCCCGGCAAAGTACGAACCACGGCATCGCCCATGCTGCGGTCCATGGCGGGCAGGACAGACCGGCGGAATCCGCCGGTGAGAGATCGGCCTTCGTAGAAGCGCCGGACTTGTCCCGTGCCCAAACGTTGCTGGACGAGGCCCTGGGCCTACCGGACAGCAGCGAAATTGGCATGATGCCCGAGTTGCAGGTCGCCTCGGCTGCAGCGTCGGTTTCGCTGCCTAACATATTAATGCACAACGCCTTGTTGAGCCAGGCGGGCGCTTGTAACGGGGTCTATGTGGACTTTATCGCCACTCCCCAGCAGGGGCCGGAGCCACATGTCCTGCAACTGCAAAACGATACGCGCTTCCTGATAGATTTTGACGAGGACGGCGAACCGATTCTCTCGGATGACTTGGTCCCTAT
>SKJD01000342.1 GCA_007116095.1 Candidatus Hydrogenedentota bacterium | reverse complement strand
CACCGTTCCACCGGCCAGAGCCTTCCCACCCTGTTGGTGGAAAAGGGGTATCTGAGTGAGGAAGACCTGGTCATCACCCTGAGCGAGCAGTTGGGCATTCCCCATATCCGTGTGACGCATTACACGATCCCCAAGGAAATCCTGGCGGAGGTGCCGGAATCCTTGGCGCGCCAATACCTCATGCTCCCGGTTTCCATGACGGGCGACGTGTTGACTCTGGCCATGGCCGATCCGTTGAACATCATGGCCGTGGACGATCTAAGGATGCTGACCAGCCGGGAGATCGAGCCGGTGGTCGCTGTTGCCTCCGAGTTGGCCGACGCCATCAACCGGAATTACGGCGGGGACAAGGCGGACATCCTCTACGACAAGCTGGTGAAAAAAGGCCAGGACGAGGATTCGCTGGAAGAGCTCAAGACCAAAGATGACGAAATCGAAGACGTCTCGAAGCTCGAAAGCGGGGCCGATGAAGAGCCGGTGAAGAAGCTGGCGCGGCTGATCCTGTTTAATGCCCTGGAACGGGACGCCAGTGACATCCACATCGAACCCTTTGAAAAAATCGTCCGCATCCGCTATCGCGTGGACGGCACCCTGGAGGAAACGAAGAGCCCGCCGAAAACCCTGCAACAGAACTTAATCGCCCGTTTCAAAATCCTGGCGGGCTGCCGCATCGACGAACACCGCCTGCCCCAGGACGGCCGTTTCAGGATACGCTACCTTGGACGGGAAATCGACTTTCGCGTGGCATTCCTGCCCTGTAAGTTCGGAGAAAAGATCGTGCTGCGTGTGCTGGATCAGGGCAACCTGACGCTGGACCTTGACAGTATGCGCTTTGAACCGCAGCCGATGGAGGCCTTCCGGCACGCCCTGAAGCAACCGCACGGGATGATTCTGCTGACCGGGCCCACCGGTAGTGGTAAGACGACGACCCTGTACAGCGCCCTGGCCCGGCTTAATACCATTGATCAGAATGTGGTTACCGTGGAAGACCCGATTGAGTACGAGCTCTTCGGCATCAACCAGGTGCAGGTGCGGCCGCATATCAAGTTCACCTTCGCGGAGGCCCTGCGCCAGATTCTGCGTCAGGACCCGGACGTGGTGATGGTCGGTGAGATTCGTGACGGGGAAACCGCGGATGTGGCGGTCAAGGCGGCGCTCACCGGGCACCTGGTGCTGAGCACCTTGCACACCAACGACGCCGCTGGGGTCTTCCCGCGCCTGATAGACATGGGCATCGAGCCCTTCCTCGTACAATCCTCCGTGACACTCGCTGCCGCCCAACGCCTCTTGAAAAAGGTATGCTCGGAATGCAATGAATTGATCCACGTACCGGAGGATGTGCTGGAACGCATTCAATATACACCCTTCGACTACATTGAGCATCCCCAATTCGTCCGCGGCCAGGGCTGCTCTAAATGCAAAGAGACTGGATATCGGGGCCGAATTGCCTGTATTGAGGTGTTGTTGAACTGGCCGGAAATGCACTCGCTCATCCTGAACCAGGCTTCCGGCTACGCCATCAAATCCCAGGCCATGGCCTGTGGCATGAAATCACTGCGTCAAAATGCACTGGCGAAAGCGGCCAAAGGCTGGTCCACCATCGAACAAGTGCTGGAACATACCGTCGCCGACTAGCCCGGGAAAGCGCTACCGGAGTAACGAAGCTCGCTTCGTTTAATATGGAGTAGCAAACTTCAGTTTGCGTAAGTAAATGGGCATACCGTTGGGTTTTCTTCGTGCTGTGCACGAAGACGCAAAGTAAACTTTGCTACTCCAAAATAACAGCAAAGCAAGCTTTGCTACTCCGGATATAGGGAATCGACATATCGGGGGGGGGTGGTGAATACCCCCCCGAATATATTATATTTGTGTTCATATACGGCGCATTTTCGCAATAAATACGGGAAGGGGAATTCAAGTATGGCCAGGCCAGCAATCAAGGAGCTGCTCACCAAGATGATAGAAATGGGAGCAAGCGATCTCCATATTGTGGTGGGGGCTCCCCCGACTATTCGTATTCATGGCGGGCTGGAACCGCTGCCGGCTTATGACAATATGAGCGCGGAGCACACCCAGGAACTCATCTACAGTGTCATGAACGAGGAGCAGATCTCCGAATTCGAAGAAACCAAAGAATGCGACCTCTCTTTCGGGATCGAAGGGATCAGCCGCTTCCGCTTGAACGTCTACCGCGACCGCGGCTCTGTGGTGGCGGCATTCCGGGCAATTCCGTTCAATATCATGTCCATCGACCAATTGGGACTGCCCCGGGTCGTTGGCGATTTCGCGAACCGACCTTTCGGCCTCGTGCTGATTTGCGGGCCGACCGGTAGCGGCAAGTCCACCACACTGGCTGCGGTAATCGACAAGATAAACCGCGAACGCAACGTCCACATCATCACGATTGAAGATCCAATAGAATACTTGCACAGCCACAACCGCTCTATCATCAACCAGCGGGAACTGCATTCGGATACCCACACCTTCACCGCCGCGCTGAAGCGGGTTTTGCGCCAAGACCCGGATGTCATCCTGATTGGTGAAATGCGGGATATGGAAACGATACAAGCGGCGCTCACCGTGGCGGAGACCGGCCACCTGGCCTTTGCCACCTTGCATACGAACGATGCGCTGCAAACGATGAACCGCATCATCGACGTCTTCCCGTCCACGCAGCAGGACCAGATACGCACCCAGCTCTCTTTTGTGCTGGAGGGTGTGGTGGTCCAGCAGCTCGTGCCCCGTGCCGACGGCATGGGCCGGATTTGTGCGATGGAAATCTTGCTGGCCAACCCGGCCATCCGCGCGCTTATCCGATCGGAAAAGCTGGAACAAATTCCCTCGATCATCGAGATCAGCAAAGGGGAAGGCATGATGACCATGAACCAGTCCCTGTATCGTCTGGTGCGTCGGGGAGTAATCACCATGGACATGGCCTACAAGCGCAGCGCCAATCCAAACGGCCTGCAAAATTTGGTGGATCGTGGTGGCGCATAAAATCACGTATGTGTGGGCAATAGTCCGCGCCCCCTGGTATCACCGCACCACCCAACCTCAGCGAGAAGCGCCATGAACTGGAAACAGCTTTCGGTGATCCTACGCCCTACCTATGACGGCCCCTATTCCTGGCTGATCATTGCCGGGATTGCACGCATAACCCTGCTGATTGTCCTGGTCATCGGCATATATCTCATTGCGCCGCCGGCAGGCTTACATCAGCTTTTACTGGGCATCTATGCGGCGGCCTTTGTGTGCAGCGCTTGGTATCTGCGGGTATTATGGCGGGATCAGGTGACGCCGCCCCTGCTGACCTGGACCCAGTTGCTGGTAGACTTCGGCATCGTCGCCACCACCATCAGCCTGACCAATGAACTCGAAAGCCACTTCACATTCTTGCTGGTGATCGTGATCCTGGAGGCGGGCATTTTGCTGGGGCTCAACCAGGGCTTTGTATTCGCCACCTTCGCCTCGGCTTTCATGTTGACTATATTCCTGCGCACCCAATCCACCGACATCGACCTGGTCGGCCATTGGTACAACTTCCTCATCCAGTGTATCGCGTTTTACTTCACGGCCTTTATCAGCGGCTACTGGAATCAGCGGGTTAACCGCATGAAACAGTTCCAGCGCGAAATACTGGACAACATGAACAGCGGATTCCTGATCACGGACACCAAGGGCACTGTGGTAGGCTTAAACAAGGCCGGTTGCGCTATCCTGGGTTATGAAGAAAGTAAGGCCATCGGCTCCAAGGTCAATGAAGTTTTCTGTCCCAAAGACGGCGAAGAGTCCCCGGTGTGCACGGCTTTGCGCCACGGCAAAGACTTCAACCGCTACGAGTTCACGGTGCTAACACGACGCCAGGACACCCGCTTGCTGGGTATGAGTACAAACCATTTGACCGATCTCCGCAACAACCCCACCGGGCTTATCGTATCGTTTTCCGACCTTACGGAATTGGCGGAGCTGCGCCAGCATTTACAGCAACAGGATCGCCTGGCGGTTATCGGCGAGCTGACAGCCGGCCTGGCGCATGAAGTGCGCAACCCGGTGGCCTCCATTCGCAGCTCAATGGAGGAAGTCCAAAAGAGCATCGAAAACCCCAAAATGGTGCAGCGCCTGGCCAACATCGCGGTACGGGAATCCAACCACCTGAACGAAATCGTTACCGGCTTCCTGGATTTTGCCCGCGACCCGAGCCGACGCTATCGGGAAGTGGACGTGGCTGCGGTCGCCGGGGAAGTTGCCGAGTTTCTGCGACGTAAATACGAAGACCAATCCGACGTCGTGGTTGAATTCCACGTCAACGAACAAATGCAGTCCTATATCGCCATGGGCGATATGACGCAACTGCGTCAGGTCTTTATCAACCTGGGCCAAAACGCCATCGAAGCGATGGAGATGGACGGGCTGTTGCAGATCAGCATGCGCAAGCTGAAAACCAAAGGCCCCATAGAAATCCGCTTCGACGATGAGGGTCCCGGCATCGCGCCCGACAAGATTACGCGCATATTTGATCCGTTCTACACCGAAAAGGCCAGTGGCGTGGGGATGGGGCTGGCCATCTGCCAGCGCATCATCACCACCCACAACGGCACCATACAAGCCGCCACCCGACCGGAGAAGGGGACCACCATGCTGGTGCGCCTGCCCGCAGTTGCTTCGGAACGAGAAAGTGAGTCGTAACTTTGAGTGATACTGAACACCACATATTAGTTATAGATGACGAATACAGCATGCGCGAGGTGCTGGAGATTGTGCTGGAAAATGCCGGCTATACAGTGAGCAGCGCAGAACATGCCGACGAAGCAATTGCCCTGATGGAGGAGCACAGCTACGACGTGGTGTTGACCGACTTGCGCATGGGCTCTGAACGCAATGCAGGGCTGCGCATGCTCTCCTGGATTCAGGAAAACAGCCCCTCCACCCCCGCAATCATGATGACCGCGCACGGCTCGGTGGAGACGGCGGTCGACGCGATGAAACGCGGCGCCCTGGACTATATTCAGAAGCCATTTAAAAGCAACGACGAGATACGCCTTCGCGTTGAACGCGCCATCGCCCAGCGCAATCTGCTGCGGGAAAACGAGGCTCTGCGCCATGAGCAGGCGCGCTACGGCAAGCTCGACAACATGATCGGCAAAAGCAAGCCTTTCATTGAAGTGGTGGACATGATCAGGAAAGTCGCCAACCTGCCCAGCTCCGTAGCCATCTTCGGCGAAAGCGGCGTGGGCAAGGAGCTGGTGGCGCATGGGCTGCATACCCTGAGCAACCGCGCCGACAAACCCTTTGTCGCCATCAACTGTGGCGGGATTCCGGAAAACCTGCTGGAAAGTGAGCTCTTCGGCCACAAGAAAGGCGCCTTCACCGGCGCGGTCGAAGACAAGGAAGGACTCTTTGTCGTAGCCAACGGCGGCACCCTGTTTCTCGATGAGATCGGAGAAATGCCGCTGATGCTCCAGGTGAAGCTCCTGCGCGTCCTGGACAACAACATGGTCACCCCCGTGGGTGGCACGGCGCCCATCAAAGTTGATGTGCGGGTGCTCTCGGCCACCAACCGCGACATGGCCCAGATGGTTACGGAAGGCACTTTCCGCAACGACCTGTTCTACCGCTTGAACGTCATCCCGCTGCATGTGCCGCCCCTCCGCGATCGCAAGGACGACATCCCCACACTCGCCCGGCATTTCGTCAAACAGCATGCCGCGGCCATGGAGCGCGACATCAAGGAGATCACCCCGGAGGCTGAAGATGTGCTGGTCAATTTTGCCTGGCCGGGCAACGTCCGACAACTGGGCAATGTCCTCGAACGCGCCGTGGCGTTGTGTACCGGCAAGGACATCGATATTGACGACCTCCCAGGCGACCTCTTCACGAGAAATGACGCCGCAGGCGAACAGGAAAGCGCCGAGCATGCCTCCATACTGCCCGACGGTGGTGTGGACCTGGAAGATTCCGTCGCGGAATTTGAAATGACGCTCATCCGGCAGGCCCTGGAGAAAGTCCGCTACTCCCAGAAACGCGCCGCCAAACTCCTGGGACTCACCCCCCGCTCGCTGCGCTATCGCCTGCAAAAGTACAACCTGGAAAGCGACTGAGCTGAAATATCGCAGTGCTATGCGCGCACTTTGTCCCAGGACTACGTAGGGACGAACCTTGTGTTCGCCCCCACGCCGCCCCGGGGTAAGCTACCCCTTACATATCAATGGCAATGCGGTCGCCATTGCGCGCGAGGCGGAAGATTTTCATGTCGTGTATATGGAAGTCCGGCATTTCCTCTACCGTGATGTTGCGCTTGAACATATTACTGATGCTATTGAGCAAATCCTTGTATTCGCTGTCCAGCCGCTGCGCGACGTCCGGGTGTACCTGCAAAACAAAACGGGTAGCCTTGCTCTGGCAGAAGAGGTTTTGCAGGCGCCGGAGACAATCAAAGGTCATGGTCGTGATGGACCGCACCATCCCACTACCTTCGCAATAGGGACAGGGTTGCGACAGGGCCTTCACCACGTTGTGCTTCACCCGCTTCCGGGTCATCTCGATCAGGCCCAGCTCGCTCACCTTGGAGAGGGTCGTTTTGGCGCGATCCTTCTTCAGGGCCTCCGTCAGGGTATGCAGCAGCTTCCTCCGGTTAGACTCCACGCCCATATCGATGAAGTCGCAGACGATAATGCCCCCAAGATCCCGCAGGCGCAGTTGTCGCGCAATCTCGTCGGCGGCCTCCAGGTTGGTCTTGAGCACCGTGTCCTCAAGCTGTTTCTTGCCCGTGAACTTGCCGGTGTTGACGTCAATGGCGACCAATGCCTCGGTCTGCTCGATACAGATATGACCGCCACTGGACAGGAAGACCTTGTGATGCATGGCCTTGCGGATCTGGTCCTCCACCTTCATGTAGTCGAAAATCGGGCGACGCAGTTTATACAACCGAACCCGCGGCTTGAGGTCGGAATCCAGGTTGTCCAGGAAGTTGATGATCCGGTCGTATTCCGACTCGCTGTCAATGATGAGCTTGTCGAATTCTTCCGTGAAACGGTCCCGGACCGCCCGCAGAATCGGACCCAGGTCCTCCCGGATCAGGCCAGGCTTCTTGAGCTGCTCGAACTTTTGCATGGTCCGTTCCCAGACCCGGTTCAGGTACTTCACGTCCTTTTCAAAGTCGGTCTTGGAGCGCCCCTCCCCGGCCGTGCGGGTAATCAGGCCCATACCCTTGGGAACGACCTTGTTCAGGATGGCCCGAAGCCGGTCACGCTCCTTCCGGCTTTCAATCTTGCGCGACACGCCCAATGTGCGGGTAGTCGGCATGTAGACGGCGTAGCGACCGGGTATGGTGATGAAATTGGTCAGGCGGGCGCCTTTACTGCCAAGGCGGTCTTTCACCACCTGCACCATGACATACTGATTTTTCTTCAGCATCGTCTCGATGGGCTGCTGGCGCGCGCGACGCGCCCGGGTCTTGGCCCGGGGCGTCCCGTCGATCAGTTCAATATCACCCGTACCGGCGGCGCCGGCAATATCGGAAACGTACAGAAAACCATTCTTTTCAAAACCGATGTCAATAAAGGCGGCCTGCATTCCGGGAATTACCGAGTCAACACGGCCCTTGTAGATATTTCCCACAATACTGGGGTTTTCTTGCCGCTCGATCATGAGTTCGACAAGCTGTTTGCCCTCCAGCAACCCGATACGGGTCTCCAGCGGACTCACATTAATTACAAATTCTTTCATGTATGCTCCTGCATGTCTTACGAACATGCGTTCAAAATGCCGAATACAACACGGTGGCCTGAGTCTTGGCAGACGCCGAATTGTAAAAAACTATAGGTAAAGGTCATCGCCTACAAGCGGCGATGCCTACATGATCAATGGAAACAAGGTAAAAAAGGCAAGTGGACACCGATCGCAGTATCCGCTTCGCACACATCCCGACTTGCCGCCCCGTACTGGCGTCGCAAGCAGGTCCCTACCCCTCATGCTTAATTATAATGCAGAATACTATAAATTGCCATAAGAAGGGAAGAAAAGGCTCTGATCCAGGACAAAATATTTGTAGAGTAGCACACGTTAGTTCGCTGTCTTCGTGCAAAGCACGAAGCGAAAACAGTAGCCACATGTCTCTATCCCTTTGTGCATGCTCAAAGGTCGCAAACTGAAGATTGCGACTCCACATGTTTGCATTCCCGCGCCCTCTTAATGGACAAACTTGCGGCGGCGGATGGGCACGCTGAGCAAGATGCCCACACAGAGCATGGTGGTGATGTAGAAAGTGCCCCCGTAACTTAAAAATGGCAGGGGAATCCCCGTGACGGGCATGATGCCGATGGTGATGGCGATATTCACGAAGACGTGGAAGGACAAGATAACCACCGCCCCGGTCGCCAACAGGGTGCCCATCATGTCCGGACAGTCCCGGGCGAACATCAACCCACGCATCATGAAGGCGCAGAAGAGCCCGATGAGCACCGAGGCCCCGAGGAAGCCCCGCTCCTCCGCCAACAATGAAAAGATAAAGTCCGTGTGGTGCTCCGGCAGGTAGTTCAACCGGGTCTGCTTGCCGTTAAGATAGCCACGGCCCGTCATACCACCGCTCCCCACGGTGATCTTGCTCTGGTAGGTTTGCCATCCACTGCCCCGGATGTCATGCTCCGGATTCAGGAAGGAGTAGACCCGCTGTTTCTGGTAATGTTTCAGTTCAAAGGCGGATTGGCGCTCCGTGACCACGGCAGGGTCAAAGTCTTTGAGTTGAAACCAGATCATGGGAATCACAGACAACCCCGCCAAAATCACCAGCAGCAAATGCCGCTTACGGCAGCCTGCCACATACAACAGGCCCAACAAGAGCGGCCCCAGACTCGCCGCGGTCCCCAGGTTCGGCTGCTTCAATATGAACGCCATCGGAATGCCGGTCAGGAGAAAGGCCAGGGCAAACCAGTGAAACTTCTTGATGCGTTCGCCGATGGTGGTGAGGTACCAGGTCAGGAAAAAAATCATGACCACCTTGGTCAGCTCGGAGGGTTGCAGACGGACCGGGCCCATCTGGAGCCAGCGGCCACTCCCCTTCACCTCGATACCCACCAGCTCCACGGCCAGCAGCAGTCCCAGGGAGACCATGTACATCGGCAAGGCCAGGGAAACCAACAGCCGATAGTCCATACAGGCCATTCCCAGGGCGAGGATAAAGCCCGCTACGAAGAAGATGATCTGCTTGTGAAAATGACTGATATCGCTGCTGGTGCTGGCGCTGTACATGGTCAGCCAGCCCGCAATGGCCAAACTCAGCACCAGGAGCAAGAGCAGCCAGTCCAGGTGGAGCAGATTGCGCGGATTGAAGTTCCGCAGGCTCACATCCGATGTGTTCATATGGCTTCGGACAAACGCCATGCTTACTGCACCTCCCCGAGACGCGCCAGCAGTTGGGTGTCGTCGTTGCGCTCATAGAAGAACTCGATCACATCTCGCGCCAGCGGGGCCGCCACCGCACTGCCCTGGTGCCCGTGCTCCACCAGTACGCATATGGCTATTTTTGTATCACGGTCCATGACCCCGGCGACAAACCAGGCATGGTGCCGCAGGTTATAGGGAATGTCTTCTATCTCACTATAGCCCTGGGTTTGCTCCAGGCTCGCTACCTGGGCCGTACCGGTCTTGCCTAAAATATCGTAGCCCGGGATGTGGGCATTATGCCCGGTGCCGGTAGGCGCAGGCGGTCCTTTTTGGACGCAGGTGCGCAAGCCCTTAATCACCCATTCCAGCGCCTGGTCCCCAAAGAGTCGATCCGAAAGCTCCGGCCCCTGCGCCTCGTTCAAATACGGACGCACCCGGTAACCCCCGTTGACGATGGCCGCCATCAT
>SKJD01000047.1 GCA_007116095.1 Candidatus Hydrogenedentota bacterium | reverse complement strand
GTACTTGGTGAAGGCTTCGTGGACTGGGGCCAGGACATTGCCCGGCGTCACGGCGACGTGGTGTCGATGGCCCGCGTAACCGATGGTTTGGAGCGTCGACTGCAAGTCGTCAAAGACCGCCACACCCGCGCAGCCGAAGAACTCCGGCGGGATCGGGTCGTCGGTGAAGCGTCCTTCACCCAGGTAGAACTTCATCTTGCCTTCGTCCGTCATGAGGTTGCCGAAGGTGAACGGCGTCGGGGCGATACGGCCGGTATTGCAGCCGTAGGAACAGCCCTTGCCGACGGCGTTCGCGAGAATCTCGTGGTCCGAGATGACGCCCTTCTCCAGCATCATGTCCTGGGGCACCGGGCCGCAGTGGAAGAGGATGCACTTGTTGTCGTCGTCTTCGTAGTTGTTGTTCCAGTCCAGGCAGGAGGCGACATTGTTCGAGGCCATCCGCAGGGCGTACATCGAGACTGCGCTGCCGACATCCACTTCGCAGGCCACGGGGACTTTGCGGTTGTTCATCTCGCTGACCAGCACGCAGCAAGAGATGCCGAATTGTTTCTGCATCTCGATCCAGCAGCGCACCGACAAGGCGTCCAGCCGCAGCTCTTCGGCGATCTCATCCAGCACCACGCCCAGCCGGACGATGTTCTCGAAGGCTTCGTTCGGCGTCTGGTTCCAGTCGGAGTAGTCCTTCAGAAACTCCGCCTTGTCCTTCGCCGCGGCATCCGTCATCTTCATGTCGCGCATTCGCGCAAAGACTTCGGACATATCCATGGTTTCCATGGTGATGCCGTGGCGCTGGAGTGTGAGCTCATCGATGCGCACTGTCTTGAAGGCGGTCGTCCGGGCGCCGATGGCCCCCACGCGGAAGTCGCTCATGGCGCGCACCACCCGACACATCCGGTCGAAATAGTCCACGTTCTCCGCGAAGCGCGGGCTCTTCGGGTGGACGGTGTGCGGCTTGAGCGCGGTGAACTTCATGGCGTTCTGGTAGAAGACGTCCATGATCGAGAACTTGCCGCAAAAGGCGTCGCGCCGGACCGCCGGGGCCATTTTGTCGAGATCATCCGGGTAGGCCTGGATGAGAATCGGGACCCGCGCCTGCTTCAGGGCTTCCACCGCCCCGTTTTCATCGCCGAAATTCGGCAGACAGAGGATCACCCCGTCAAACTTGCCCGCATTCTCCCGCAGGAAATTGGCGTAGAGCTCCCCTTCTGCCGGGGTCTCCACCGCGCCGTAGCGGGTGGCGTCCGGCGGCATGGTCAACACCTCGTGTCCCAGCCCTTCCAATACACTGACCATTTCTTCACGGGCCGTCGCCTGGAGGGAGGCCGGGAAAAAGCCCCGATTCCCAAACATGACCGCAAAACGACTTTTTTCCTGGCTCATAATTGCTTGTCTCCTTTTTTGCAAACAGCCGGGTGCTGCACCTGGTGGGTACTATATCAGGCAGGGTAGATGACGTCGGCAGAGCCTTCCAGCTCCAGGTCTTCCCGGATCATCTGCACCGTGGCGTCGTAGACCGCCTCCAGGGCCTTCTCCGGGCTCTCCGCCACCAGCGCCTCGTAGGGCTGGCGGATGGCGGTGGCGACGTTGATCTTGGCGATGCCGTTGGCGATGGCCTCCAGCACATACTTCTTCTGAATCCCCGTGCCGCCGTGCAAGACCAATGGAATCTGCACGATCTCCTGGATTTCTTTCAAGCGATCAATACTCAGGCGCGCCTCCACCTTCTTCTCCTTGCGGGTGGCCGCGCTAATCGCGCCGTGGACACTGCCAATCGCCACCGAGAGCCAGTCCGTGCCGGATTCCGCGACAAAGCGTCGGGCCTCCGCTGCGTCCGTAAAGCCCTTGCCCGAGGCGAAGAGTTCGTCGTACGGCGGTATCGGTCCCGATTCATGGCCCATGACCGCGCCCAGTTCGGACTCCACCGCCACCCCCTGCGGATGCGCCCGCGCCACAATGCGCCGGGTCGCTTCGATATTCTCCTCCAGCGAGAGCCGGGAGCCGTCCACCATCACCGAATCATAGCCCAGATCAATTGCTTCCTGCAGGTCCGCCTCATAATCGACCTGGAGGTTGTCCTCATCGATCACCGGCACATGGTCCATATGCAAGCGCGTGAAACGATCGTCTTTCTGGCGCTGGTATTCCGCATGGATCGGGCCCGGCCCCCCCGATTCAAACTTCACCCATTCCAGCCGGGCGACCATGATCAGCCCGAAACAGCGGGTATCCCGCAACGCACGCACGACGGGGGCCATCATCGGCAGGTACGGGATATTGAATCCGGGAATGGCGGTATGGTTTTCCCAGGCGCGCAACATCAGGTCACGCACGGTGGGGGTTGTCAATGGCATGCTTGTAGCTCCCTTCGGCAGTCGAAAATACAGGTTCATGAGCGCGGCGATTCCCCAGGCGCGCCGCACAGAAAACCATAGCACGCCGCCACGAATCCACTCAAGCGGGCGGGGCCAACCCCACCCCGTCATTCCTGCGCAGGCAGGAATCCAGAGGGCCCTATAACCAGTACTTGATCACAGCAAAACACCCTTGAAACATGCTGCTACCCGACCGCGGAGCGGTCATAGCTTG
>SKJD01000166.1 GCA_007116095.1 Candidatus Hydrogenedentota bacterium | reverse complement strand
TTTTTCTTGGGCGTGGCATTGGCGCCGGTTGTGGCGGTGCTGGCGCTTTTTTGGCGTACTTCCCGGGTTCGTAAATCCCCGGCGCCATCCGCGCCATGCGGAAGCGTATCGTCGTTGTTGTCCGAAGTGGTTGCGCCGCTGCTCTGGTTGGGGCGATGCTCCTCCACGCCCCCGGCCTGCTTGTAGCCATTCACATAATCCGAACCTTCCGGCACGGTGTCTGCTGTTTTACTACCTGTAGACGAAGTCCCCGCAGCATTCAGGTCGCCATATTGTTGGGTGTCCGGCGGGGTCTGGCTGCCATTTTCTGGCTGCTCTTTTTTCTTTTCGGCAGGCGGCACATCGTCAGAAGGCGTACCCGATTTGGGGGCCTGGTCCGCGCCTGTTGTCTTCCCCTTGCTGCCGACCGTTTTGGATTCCTTCTTGTCGCTGTCCTTCTTGTCGCTGTCCATCATCGAATCCAGGTACTTGTCGGGCGAGTACTTGCTGAGATTGCGCATTTCCCGCTCAATCGGCCGGATTTCCTTGGTGACCTCTTCCTTGACTTCGTCCATGTAGCCGCGCAGGTCTTTGATGGTGCGCAAGAATAACTTGGCAAAGTCCGGGAACTTCTCCGGTCCCATGACGATAAGCGCTATCGCTGCGATGATAATCAGTTCTGTGAAGTGAATGCCCATGCTGTATGTCCGGCCTCTAAGGATAGTATGCAATCGTGCGCCCCGCGCCATTGCGCATGAGGTGCACGTTGATTTCAACTATAACAACAAGTAAAACAAAAATGGAATCTTGGGGTCAAACGATAGTTTTCTGCCTAAGGATGGCGACTAAGCCGCGCCATCTGTTTCATCGGCTTCTTTTCGGCGCCACACGACCACATGCGACATGAGGATGCTCATTTCATACAACAGCACCAAGGGCACCAGCATGATGATCATTGAGATGGGGTCAGCCGGGGTCAAGAGGGCCGAGACCAGCGCCATGACGATTAGGGCTATTTTGCGTCCCCGCTTAAGGGTTTCCGGACTCAACAAGCCCATGTATACGAGCACCAGCACGATCATGGGGAACTGGAACGCCACGGCAAAGGCCGCAATCACCAGTCCGATGATGGTGATGGTTTCACTGAGCCGAAGCTGATCGACCGTGACGAAATCGGCGGGGATCAGCATCAATAGGTACGGCATGACCAGGGGCAGAACCCCCATGTAGGCGACCAGGACCCCAGCCAGTGCAAGGCCTGAGCAGCCGAATATCAGTATTTTAACACCCCGGCGTTCATTGGGGTGTAGTCCTGGAAATATGAAGGCGCAAATCTGCCAGAGAATGAACGGAAACGACAACAGAATGCCACAATAGGCGGCAATCTTGATCTTTACGATAATGAATTCCAGGGGATTGAAGATGGTAAAGATGGGACGCCTGGAGGATTCGGGATCCGTCGGCGCCGCTCCTTCCAGCGCCTCACCGGTCTCCGGATCGACCGGCACTTCCACTATGCCGTGTTCCATTAACGGGGTCAACGGATAGGCCAGTAGGCCAATGACGAAGTTGGAAAACAGATAACAGAAAAACACGCTTGCGATAAGCGCGACACAGGAGCGGATCAGGCGGGTGCGTAATTCGCCCAGGTGCTCCGTAAAACTCATTCGAATATCGTCGACGGACACTATTGCAGAACCTCATGGCACATTCCGAACACAGGCGGAAAGAAATTTTTCTTAATTTTTTGCAGGCAATTTGGAACGGCTGCCCGATTGGTAGTTTACAAGTCTGGGTTCAGGAGCCTACGTCGTGTAATGGGTACTAGCATACCTTTTCAGAGGCAAAATACGCAAGGACAGCTTCCTGAATTCACCGGAGTTATGATTTTAGCGGTTGCGGGCACGGAGCTACTACGTTCTGTAACATAAAAAGGCGCCAAACATCAGCAATTGTATGTTGGCGCCTGGGACACTCATGCAAGTTTTTTTACTACAGTTTCCAAGGCAAAAAGAGCCTTGGATATTTTAGTCTTCTACGCCAGGATAGCTTTCCGCTGATACGGCATTGCGCAGGGCTTTACCCGGCTTAAAGTACGGGACCTGCTTGCGCTGAACAGCTACCTGGTCGCCAGTTTTGGGATTTCTGCCTTGCCGGGCATTTCGCGTCTTTACGGTAAAAACCCCGAAATTCCGAATTTCAAGACGATTGCCCGCGACCAGTTGTTCCGTGATGGCTTCAAAGGCTGTTTCCAGCACCAAGGCGATATCCTGCTGGGTTTGACCGGTCTGGTTGGATATCCCCATAATCAGCTCGCGCTTCGTCACCCAAAAAACTCCTTCATGTGCAAGCTTATAATTGCTTCAGCCGGGCGAAGCTGTGGTTGTATCGCAGAAATCGCGTTGTCTGGCCAAGCTACCGTCCCTGGCGTGAAATAGAAAGATCCAAACCGTGTAAAAGAGGTGTAATTTAGTCCAGGCCCAGCGGTTCACGCCACATATCGGCCATGCCACCTGGATTTATCAGTATGAACAACACGATTAAAGCCAGGATACCAAAGAGCACCAACACCACCGTGGCGTTCTTGCCCAAGGCAAAGCCGCCACCGCC
>SKJD01000157.1 GCA_007116095.1 Candidatus Hydrogenedentota bacterium | reverse complement strand
GTAGCGCACAATCCGGCGCGGCGCCGAAAATTCTCATAATTTAGTGGAAGTAGCGTGGAATAATTAATTGTTTGGCGGGCGTTTTAATTTCGCCAGGTCGTTAAAGAGGGGGAAGTTGCAGGGAAATGGTCGCGTAACCCGGCCTGAATGCTCGGCAACGCTAGCGCTCAACTGTCCCATCCTGATAATCTTGGAATGTATTGCCAAGACGGAAAAAGTATGGTACATTTCTTATGAGCGACACGAAACACAGCACGTTGCCCAACGAAAAATGATGAATGGAGTACGCGAAGCGGTAGGTTCGGGACATGATTTCGTAGTGATATGGAATAGCACTTTCGTACAATGTGTTCTTTAGGTATATAGGCCGAATGCGATAATGACCCGATCGCGAAGTGTCGGCTGGCATGAACAGGGTCTGCAAAGAATCCTGAGAGGAGCTTTACACATGGAAAGCATTCGCGAGTTTTTAGAGCAGTTGGTAATTTTCTTTGACGATATGTTTCGATCCGTTGAATTGTTTTTTGGCGTGGAGGATCCACCCAAAATCCACTCCAAGTAGTTCAGCTTAATATAGGCTGATCCAGGGAAAAGATAAATTTTTGATCTTGTCGCTTATCTGGCGGCAAAGATCGCGTCGGGGCGCATTTCTTAGGCTTAGGTCGGGATTTGCGTCCCGATCTTTTTTGAGGCGTATTGGCTGCTGACGATACTGCCCGTTAGTAAGCTATTCGTTGCCTCTTTTAATGGTAATTAATTGCGCTTCCGGGGGGCATAGAAATCGCACCGGTACATCCGTGGTCCCAAGGCCGGGGGAAGTATAGCCTTGCATGGTTCCTGTCCGCCATTGGCGGTAGGTGAAGCGACGTCGACACCGGGCGTTCATTTTTAACGCGCCGATTCCAGGGAAACGGATTTGTCCACCGTGGGTGTGGCCGCACAGATAGAGGTCCACACCCAGCGCATGGGCTTCCTCTACCCGACACGGGGTATGGATGAGTAGCGTCTTGAAGGCGTCTTTGGGCGCCTTTCCGAGTGCTGCTTCCAGGTGGTCTGTCTTGAAGCGATGGGGATCGTCACAGCCCCCCAGCCACAAGAGGTCGTCTCCAAAAAGGATAGCAATACCCTCATTAAATAATATGTGAATGCCCAGGGCCTGTAAGTGCGGCGCCATGTAGCTGAAGTCATGGTTGCCCAATACGCCATAAACACCTCGTCTCGCGGTGATGCCGGACAATATCGCTTCCAGTTGCGGGTAGATGTGGCTCTCCTTGCCATGATGCCCAAACCGATAGTCTCCGGGCATCAGGCACAAATCAACCTTCAACCCTGCCACCATAGTCCTGACCGATTCGGCAAATTGTGGGTAATTTGCGGACAGGTGTAAATCCGACAGCATAAGAATTTGCAGCCCGTCCAATCCCATCGGCAGCTCGGGATAATATAAGGCAATGTCGGCAAGTTCCGGGCGGGTGGCGTTTTGGAAGCCGCGTGTGTACAATCCGGTTAGGCGCAGGCTGTACTCGATTGCCTTGGCAGTCAGCGCGGAACGCAAATTGCTGAAGTCGTGTTCCGAACCATCCTTGTATTCCCAGCGTTTTTCAAGTTGCTTCCGGTATTCCCAAAGCGCCTCCGGGTCGCGTGGTGGTTCATCTTCATCGTTCCAGGTTGCCAGTTTGCAGCTATTCAATATCTCATTCCTGTGTGATCTGTGACCCGACCGACCTGTTTGCAATGGTGATCTTTGTTGCGACAGGCAGGCAGAGTACATGCTTCCTTTCCGCCATTATAATGAAAGATAGGGAGCAGGGGAAACGCTGTATGCATTCCCGCTAGTGTCCTGCTCCCTGGGGCCAATCTGCAACCGCTTTGCGGTCGGTTATGATGCTGGCATTCGTAACCAAATATACCCGAGCAGTAACAACAGATCGGCATCCGGAATTTTATCGTGTGGAAGGGGGGTGCACTCCCAAAATCTCGTTCTTCGGTTATTTCCTGAAAAATCTATGATAATGGCGGGAAACTTGGTATAATCTGCCATTAAAATTTCTCGCGAGTGGCGAGTTGAAAACTTTGAAAGGGTCCAAAATCGTTATGCTTTGTGTCTTCGTTAGGATTTTGGTACACTTGCTGCCGTCTGTACAGCGTGGAATGAGATGGAGTACACCATGATTGAAGAGAAGTTTGTTGATCTGATTGCATCCAAGGTTGCCGTGAAACCGACCCAGGTTACCGCGGCAATAACCCTGTTCGACAAAGGCGCCACCGTGCCCTTTGTTGCCCGGTACCGGAAGGACCTGACAGGCAACCTGGATGAAGTTCAGCTTGAGGCGATTGAAGAACAGAATGTTTACTTCACCTCGCTGATCAATCGGCGGGACGCCATTTTGGAGAATATCGCCAAGCAGGACAAACTGACCGAAGAATTGCGTGAGCGTATTCAGGCCGCCATCGACCACACCACGCTGGAAGACCTCTACCTGCCCTTCAAGAAGCAAAGGCGCACCAAGGCGAGTGTGGCCCGGGAGCAGGGACTGGAACCCCTGGCCGAGCAGGTATGGGCGCAGGCTCCGGACAGCGCGCCGGTATTGACGCTGGCCGAGGCATTTGTGAATCCGGAAAAAGAGGTTTCGACGCCCGAGGCGGCCCTGGAAGGGGCCCGGAACATTATGGCCGAATGGGTGTCACTGGATGTGGACACTCGCGCCGAAGGGCGTAATCGCCTGCACGAAGAAGGGGTGCTCAAGACCACGGCCACGAAGAATACGGAAGAGCAGAAGACCAAGTTCGAAGCGTACTATGATTTTGCCGAGCCGCTGAAAAGGATTCCCTCACACCGCTTCCTGGCGGTGATGCGAGGTGTGCGTATGGGGATGTTGCGGCTCGAAATCCTTATGGATGATGATGCATTCATCGCCGAACTCATACAGAAACATTTGAAAGCGCCGGACAGCCTGTTTGCGCCGGAAATCAAACTGGTCTGTGAGGATGCCTACCGGCGATTGCTCCGTCCCACCCTGGAAACGGAAGTGCTCAATGTCGTGCGTTCCAAGGCCGAAGAAGAGGCCATCGAAGTTTTTCGTGAAAACGCGCACAAGCTGCTGCTGGCGCCGCCGGCAGGGCGCCTGCCGGTCATCGGAGTAGACCCGGGCCTGCGGACGGGTTGCAAGCTGGCCGTTATCGACGACATGGGCAACTACGTTGACTCGGACACCATCTACACTTCCGCGTCCGAGGCCGAGCTGGCCAAGGCCGAAGAAACCTTGCTGCGTCTGATGCAAACCCACGGGGTGAAGTCCATTGCGGTTGGTAACGGCACCGGCTCCCGGGAAATTGCCCGTTTCATTGACGAGATTCTGAAAAAGCACCAGAACGAAGATGTCTTCATGATGATCGTGAATGAGGCCGGGGCTTCCATCTACTCTGCTTCCAAATCCGCCCGGGAAGAGTTTCCCGAACTGGATGTGACGGTGCGGGGAGCCATTTCCATTGCCCGTCGCCTACAGGACCCCCTGGCCGAGCTGGTTAAACTGGAGCCGCGCACGATTGGTGTGGGGCAATACCAGCATGATGTAAACCAGAAAAGGCTGCGAGAGGGACTGTTCCGGACGGTGGAGAACTGTGTGAACCGGGTTGGCGTCGACGTCAATACGGCTTCCGCGGAATTGTTACGGTACATCAGCGGTATCAACGTGGCGGTAGCCGAGAACATTATTAAATTCCGCAATGAAAGCGGCGGCTTTAAGCACCGTGGCCAGTTCATGGAAGTGGATGGAATCGGAGAAAAAACCTTCGAGCAATGCGCCGGTTTCCTGCGCATCCGGAGTGGAGACAGCCCCCTGGATGCAACGGCGATTCACCCCGAAGCCTATCCGATCGTGGAAAACATGTCGAAGGAAATCGGGGTGGATACCCCGGACTTGATACAGAATCGCGATGTCCTGGAGAAACTGGATTTCAGTAATTTCAAGACCGAAGTCATCGGCGAGTTCACGCTCTCCGATATCCGCAAAGAATTGCTGAAGCCAGGTCGGGACCCCCGCAAGGAATTCCGGGTTCCAAAATACCTCGAAGGCATTCACAAGGTCGATGACCTGAAGGAAGGCATGGTCGCTGAAGGCGTGGTCACCAATGTCACCGATTTCGGGGCCTTCGTGGATATTGGCGTGCATCAGGATGGCCTGGTCCATCTGTCCGAGATGTCCAACAAATTTGTGCATGACCCCCGTGAAGTCGTGGGAGTGGGGGACATCATCAAGGTCCAGGTGCTTCAGGTGGATACCGAACTTTCCCGCATTTCCCTGTCCATGAAAGCTTTACAGCCGGCCCCAGCACGGGCTCCCAGGGCGCAACGTGGCGCATCTCCCGCTGCGGGCGGCAACGACGGGGGTGCACAGGATGCGCCAAAGACCGCGGCCCAGAGACGCCTCCAGGAAGGTGCGCCCACCCGGTCCTCGTCGGAGCGTCGCCCACGCCGGGATGGAGAGTCGGGTAAAATTACAGAGCGGCGTGCTCCTGCCCGTAAAGGGCGTCCGAAGCCGAAGGCGCGTCCCGAGGCCCCGGAAAAAGCGGTTGCCGCCCGGAATGATAAAAACAACCTGAATACGGCCCTGGCGGATCAGCTAGCGGCGCTGAAGGACAAGTTCAAGTAATAAGCTGCTGTTATGCAACCTTTTGTGTCGTGTTGTTGCATTGTGAGATACCCATCGACAGCTATGATTTGCGAGCGCAGAGTAAAAATGAATTGACCAATTGGCATCTTACCCAAGGGTCCGAACGCACCGGAGGCGGCCGGACAAGGTCGTAACCCATGCAGGAGGTTGGTGCTTATGAATAAGCGCGATCTGAAAAAGTTTGAGAAATTGTTGTTGGCGGAACGCGATCGTCTCACTGGTACGATTCAAAATATTGAACAGACCACCCGCGAAGAATCCGGCCGGGACCATTATGGAGACATAGCAAGCTATGCGGAAACCGGCAGTGATAATTTCGAGCTTCAGACGGCGTTGAACATTGCCAGTGGTGAAAGTGATTGGATCAAGGAAATCGATGAAGCGCTTCGGCGCATCGAAGACGGCAGTTACGGCACCTGCGATTCCTGTCAGGAGACCATCCCGAAAAAGCGCCTGGAAGCCTTTCCTTCCGCACGGTATTGCATCAAATGCCAGGAAGAATACGAGCGCGAAAATTCGCTTTATTAGGCAGGTTCACGGTACATTTACGATAGCACCCCAAAACGCAGTGGGTCGTTGGGGTGCTGCTTTGTTTTTGGGGCGTGTCGTGTTCCTGAACCGTCGTTTCGCGTATACACCGACAATAACGCTTTAATGCATTGTAGTAACTGCATGTAATCCATCTCGTAGGCCGGTTCGAGGCGCTGGCCAGGCAATGGAAGCGTGCCATTAGAAATGTGGGTAGGCCATGTATCCGGTCTTGTTCGAGTGGGGCGCCATACGCTTACACAGCTACGGCTTGATGATCGCCGTAGGCTTTCTGATGGGCGTGTGGCTCATGCAACGCGATGCCAGCAAAAGGCATGTGGATCCGGCGGTTGTCAGCGAACTGGCCATCATGTCCCTCCTGATTGGGGTCGTTGCGTCGCGCCTCCTGCATATCATCATGTTCTCTCAGGACTATGCCCTCACCGATCCGGTGGGGCTGATAGCGGTATGGCGGGGCGGCCTCGTGTTTCAGGGCGCCATTCCGGCGGTTATCCTCTACCTTTACTGGGCGCTGCGTCGACGGGGTGTGGATTTCTGGAAGATGGCCGATATCGTCATGCCCTATGTCCCCCTGGCCCAGGCCTTCGGGCGCATGGGCTGTTTTTTTAACGGGTGCTGCTATGGCCGGCCGAGCAATGACCTGCCCTGGGGCCTTCAATTTCCGGAGAGCAGTCCGCCCTTTCAGATGCACGCACACCAATATCCGGATTTTGTCGCTGCCCACAATCATTCCTTGCCCATCCATCCCACGCAGTTGTACAGCATTGTGGCGCTGGGCATCATGACAGGGCTGTTGCTCGTCTTGCGCCGCTGGTGGCATCCTTTCCTGGGCTTCACCTTGCCATTGTACTTTATCTTTTACGGCATCAAACGGGTGAATGTGGAGCACTTCCGCGGTGATGGCAACCCGACCGACCTGGGCTTTGGCCTGCTGACCGATCAGCAGGTATATAGCCTCTTGATGTTGCTCTTTGGCGTGCTCTGGTTTGCCTGGCTATGGCGACGTGGCAATATGTCCACGCCGGTCTTGGAATCTGTGCGTCATGAAGAGATACATAAGGACGAAAAAGGCAGCAAGCATACCAAAGGCCGGAAAAGAACCAAACGTAACAAGCGCAAGTAACCTGACTTTTCATGCTGAACAGGTCAGTACGGGGATAAAACGCATACTGTAGGTAATTTTATGGAAATGGGGTATTGGAACCTTGTGGCGTTTTGTACACATATCGGATCCGCACTTGGCCAGCGACATGGATGGCGAGTGGAATAACCGCTTTCTCTGCACCATGATGCCGGATGTTATGGCGTGTTTGCGGCAAGACCTGGCGGTGATCGAACCGGACTTTGTGCTGCTGACCGGAGACATCGCCAGCAAGCAGACAAAGGACGCCATGTATGAGGCCCGTAATCTGGTGGAGTCGCTCGAAAAGCCGTATTATCCGATGGGGGGCAACCACGATTTTGTCCTGGACGAGTCCCGATCCTGGTTTCTCGATGCCTTTCAACACCGCTTACCGCGTCCCAATACTTTTTACTCCTTTACCCACAAGGGCCTGCATTTTTGCGTGTTGGATGCCTGGTGGCAATGGGAGGACGGTTCCCTGGCGCCCGTATCCGAGGCGGCGGTAGCCGCGGAACTCGACAAGACAGTGGAAAATGTGCGTTGGCAATTGCCGTCGCATCAACTGGATTGGTTGGTGGAAGACCTTGCCCGACACCCAGATTTGCCCACCATTATCGCCGTGCATTACCCCGTGCTCCCGATTCCCACCCGCTTGCACCGACCCGGCTTCAAAAATGGCGGCGCGCTTGACAACGGCCCGCTGCTGATGCACATCCTTCGTCGCTATCCCCAGGTCCGCGCCATCTTTTCTGGTCACGTGCATATGCATTACATTTTAACGCAGTCCAACGTCACGCAAGTCGTTACGGGCGCGTTGCCCGAATATCCGGTGGAATACCGGGAAGTCCTGGTGCACAATACGCATCTTGAGATAAAAACCCGCGGACTGAGCAATCCTGAGTTTGCACGAAGATCGCTTATTCCCGGAAAAGAATGGACCTCAGGCGAGGTCCAGGACCGCAGTGCAATCATTCCGTTAACCTGGTAGCAACGCGCTTGCGCATGTGGGTTGGAGCAGGTTCGCACGGCAAGGGCTACGCTGTCCGCGCCTGCATCTGCATATTAAGGGAATCCACGCCATGGAACTGGCAGCATTACGTCGGTATATCGCCCTGGCCCTGTCCTGGCAGGAAAAACTACAGCAACAGGCTGGTGACAGTCCTGAGCAGATTGCCGCACGGAAGCGGGCCGCAATTGCCGTGAAGCGGTTGCGAGAAAACGCAGAACAGGCATTGGCGCGTCATACTTGGCTTGAACAGGCTGCTGCATTGGAACAGCAGACCTTGCCCACCTTGCTGGAACAGCGCAAGCTGACACCGCGGCAGGCCAATGAACAAAACCGGAACCTGATCGCTAAAATTGCGAAGTTGCAGGCGGAAATAACGGCGTTGCGGGAGTTGGCGCAGGCGAAATCGGCTTCAGAGGCAGGGGGCTTTGTGGATTTGCCCCTGGACGCTTACCCAGAAGCATTACAGGAAGCCCGGGTGACGCCAGCTTCGGGCAGTCTCTGGCAGCGACTGGATGCCGAAGACAGGCGCACCATCCTGGTAACGCTGGCGGTGCTATTGGTCGGCATGCTCTTGCTGTTCTATTTCATGCGCTGGCGGGACCAGACCCGGTTTGAAATGGTCATGGAAGGCACAACAGCGGCCCCACAATTGCTGCTGCATTGCCACAGCAACGAGCCGTTTCCCGTGTACCTGCTAATGCCCTGGCACGATGCAGACAGCATAATAAGCCCGGTTTCGGATTCAGAATTAAAGTTCTACCAGGTTAGCCTGGCGTTTCGATTCGATTCGCAGGAGCCTTTCCGGACATTGCCACCCACGGAACAGACCTGGCAGCATGACGGTCAGGACCTCGAATATGCCGGACCTGTCCGGATATTGCCGCAACTATCGGAGACGCTGCGACTGGAACTGGGTAGCCTGCGTGAAAGCTATCCGGACGCCATCGGTATGCGCCTTCAGGTGCGAAGCGCCCGAGACCGCGTTGTCTTTAGTGAAACCGTGACATGGCAGGGGAGCTGAGCTACCTGCAATATTTTGGATGATTACGGCTCAGCCAGCGCTGAACGCTTCCTCCTCTTCCGGAAAGAACATGGCTTCCATGAAAATCTCCTGGAACTCCAGATCGAGTGAGAGGTCGACGTGTTCGATCTCCTTGGGCATTTCAATACATTGCTGCCGGTGTTGTTGCGAGAGGGCCGCCAGTCGGGCGCCCTTGAGCGATGTGTTTCCCAGGAAGCGGAATTTGTCCGGATCCAGCCGGTGCGGCAGCAGGCCGATTCGTTGGGCGTTTTCGCAGCGCACATAATTGCCGAAGCCCCCGCCCACAAGCAGCGCGTCCAAATCCTCCACACCGATGCCCGCCCGTTTCAGCATAATGGTAATCCCGGCCCGGATGGCGCCCGAGGCAAGCTGTAATTCGCGAATGTCTTTCTGATGCAACACGACGTTGTGGCCGGTTTGGGTCGCTTCTTTGTGGGCGATGATGAAACCGGGGCCGCGTTCCGTTTCAATCAAACGATTCCGTAAGGCCTCGGGCGTGTCTTCGGGCACATCGTCCGGGCCGAGCAGGAAGCCCTGCGAGAGCAGTATCCCCTTGCGGAGCAGTTCGGCGACCAGATCCAGCAAGGCCGAGCCGCAGAGGCCGATGGGTTTCGCGTTGCCAATGACTTTATAATGCAAGTCGTCGTCCAGGATAATGCGTTCAATGGCCCCTGCCGCCGCACGCATCCCGTGGGTAATCAGCGCGCCCTCGAATGCCGGTCCCGCTGCGCAGGACGTGGCAAGCATCTTGCCCTCGGCAATGACCACAATCTCGCCATTGGTGCCGATATCCACAAACAGCGTTGGCTTGGTGGCGCTGTCCAGGGCGGTCGTCAGGATGCCCGCGACGGTGTCGCCGCCGACAAAGCCGCCAATCACGGGGAACACGAAGACACGGCCTTGCGGGTGGATGTGCAAATCAATTTCATGTGCTGCAACCTGGAGCGCTTCGCTGCTGTTGGGGCTGAAAGGGGTTTGCCCCAATGCCGCGGAATTCAGCTTGCAGAGCAGGTGCTGCATGGTGGTGTTGCCGGCCAGGGTGAGCTCGTAGACGCTCTTTGGCGTCGTCCCGATTTCGGTGCACATTTCCTGTAGCATGCCGTTGATGGCCTGGGTGACCTCCCGGTGAATTTTTTCCAGGCTCTTGTCGTCGCGGGAGGCGAAGAGAATCCGCGAGAGCACATCATCGCCGTAACTGGTCTGGGGGTTCATCCGCGAGGCGCTGGCTACGGCCAGTCCGGTGCTCAGGTCATACAGACGGCCGACCAGGGTCGTGGTGCCGATATCGAAGGCCGCGACGAGACAGCGTTCCTGGGTGTCGGGGGGCTCCAGGCCCAACAGCCAATTTCCTGCCAGCACTGCGGTGGCTTGAAAGTCATGGGCGCGCAGCTGGGCCGGCAGCTTGCGTAAGGTGGCGAGGCTGACTTCTACAGGACCCAGAGCCCGGCGAACGCGGTCGAGATCGGGCAAGGCATCTTCCAGGGAAGGCTTT
>SKJD01000003.1 GCA_007116095.1 Candidatus Hydrogenedentota bacterium | reverse complement strand
GGCGACGGCCGCCGCGGTCTGCGACGTGAACGCCGTGCCCGTCCTTGTGGATGTGGAGTCAGACACCTGGAACCTGAGCCTGGATGCCGTCGAGGCCGCAATTACGGAGCGGACCCGTGCGATCACGGTGGTGCATCTCTATGGTTGCATGACCGACCTGGACCGCTTGCAACAAATCTGCCGGAAGCACAACCTATTCCTCATCGAGGACTGCGCCCACCAGCACGGCAGCTTCTGGAATGGGCAGGGCGTCGGCTCTTTCGGCGATATCTCCTCCTGGAGTTTCCAGGAGTCCAAGGTCATTGCCTCTGGCGAGGGTGGCTTCAACATGTGCAAGACGGAGGCGCTCTTTTACCGGCTCTACAGTTTGCGGAATTGCGGGCGTCCGTATGAGGCCGATCCTCCGGTCTTCGGGCTGGACAAACCCGCCCTGGACAGCACCACCATGCAATCCGGGAACTATCGTCTTACCGAATGGCAGGCTGCGCTCTTGTTGGGCGGACTGGAACGGCTGGACGTGCAGGTTAAGCTGCGGGATGAGAACGCCACGTACCTCGGACATCGCCTGGCGGAGATTCCGGGCATCATGCCGATGCGCCGCCGTGGCGAGATTACCCAGCAGAGCTACTTCAATTTCGCCTTCCGGCTGGATGCCGAAGCGCTGGGTGTCGAGAACCGCGCCTTTAGCGACGCCCTCAACGCGGAACTCAGCAGCGAGGAACTCTTCGAGCCGCCCTACGCCCCGCTGAACCGATGCCCGCTCTACAAACCGCTGACCAAGGCGCGGCATCACCTGAGCAAAGACTACTTTAACGCCATCGATCCCGCACGCTTTGCGCTGCCGGTCTGCGAAGATGCCTACGACCGCAGCGGCGTCGTCGCCCACCACCGCATCCTCATGGGCAAGCAGTCCGACATGGACGACATCGCCGACGCCGTTAAAAAACTCGTCGACAACATCGACGCTGTCCGCGAACTGAAATCAACCCCTGGTTGGCGGAACAAGGCGCTGGGGTGAGGGGATTGGGGCCAGGGGGATCGGCGTCACTGCCTTATCCAGCAATATTGTAGGATGATTGCCTGGCCAGCATATGGAAATATCGGGTGTAGTTCTGATATTACCGATCTTGTCAATACATAACGAAGCGTAGGGGCGAACCTTGTGTTCGCCCGCGTGGGTGGGGTTTCCCACCCACGTCATCCCTGCGAAGGCAGGGAACCAGTTCGTTGATTTAACATGGGATACCGTAACCAGGCCTTGCGATTATGCGCCACAACATGCGGCTTTATTGCTGTATTGTTATGTTTTCACGCAATACTAGATTCCTGCCTGCGCAGGAATGACGGAGTGGGGATTCTCAAGTGTTTTATTGAAAAAATCACGGATTTTTACACAAAAAGTCTCTCTCGCTTCACTAAATGGGAAAAACGATTTGAAAATGCCTGATAATGTGTTGACCTGGCGGTAATATCAGAACTACACCCAAATAATTGAAGTACCAAGCTACCCGGAATGGAGTCACGCCATGGATGCAGACAGTGTCGTTGAGCAAGTCGCCAATTTGCAGATCCTAAATCAGTTTTTATTGTCGTTGTTTCTTTTGATACCCATGGTGTTGGTGGCCCGGACAGCCGTCGCCGGGACGCGCTATTCTCCCATTCTTATCATCGTGGTTTTTGGGCTGACGATGGGCTATGTGCTGGTGGCCAGTGGGGTGTCCACGCCGGGGCTACCGGAATTTTCACTCATCGGCCTCATCAGTCGAACCACCGTCATCGCGCTCACGGTTTCGTTCTTTGTCGGTGGGCAGGAACTGCGGAAGATTGCCAGCGGGATCAAGCTGGACCCCGATGAAATGGTGGCGCATTCGACCGAGGAAACAGTTGTGGGAACCGGCCGCACGCAGCTTATTTTTATCGTGCGATCTTTCTTTCTCTTAACGGGGATCGAAGCGCTTTATCGTTTGCTGCCGTGGGTCGAGGTCGGAGAGTTGAGTCGCACCTACCCCATATTGGCCTACCTCGGGCTTGTTGGTGGGATCATCATGATCGACTATAAAGCGAAGGTTGTGAACAAACGCCGGTATATTCGATTGGGGGTGGCGGAAATACTGGGCATACTGATCATCTTGTTTGGCTCTTACATGACGGCTGAATGGATTGCGCAAATTATTGCATTGCCACAGATATTCTTCGCCATGCTCTTCTCCGCGAGTCTGGGCGCGCTGTTATACCGCTGGCGATTTGGGCCCACCATCCGCGCCCTGCTGTTTGCCGGGATTCCTGTCGTGCTGGCCGCTAATTTTATGGTGGGTGGTTCTCGTATCGGCGAGGCCTTCGAGATTACCGGCATGAACGCCGTGCTGGCCTATGGCTTTTTCGGGCAGATGTTCTGGATGTTTGGCGGGATGACCTTGTTGATATGGTTCGCCAAGACGAGCAACGCGCGCAACCTGGCGCCGGGCATGGCAGGCTCCCTTTCACATTCCGGGTTGACCGGCGCTTGTACGGCGGGCGATCTGGGCGGAACAGCGGCGGTTCGGGCGCCCATCATGATCAATGTGCCCTTCTTCGGGCATGTCTTTGTCTTTTCCATACTGGCC
>SKJD01000304.1 GCA_007116095.1 Candidatus Hydrogenedentota bacterium | reverse complement strand
GCGCAATATATGCTGTATTGATGGTTATGCAGTGTGCTATATTAGAAATATGTAAATAAAGTGGCTGTTTAGTCCATGTATACTGTGTAAAAAAATGTTTCTTGGCGGCCCTATTCCAGCCTTTGCAGGCATGGCGATCGCGGGGCTGTGTGGTAGGGGCGTCCCCTGTGGGCGCCCAGGGCAGGCACGGGGGCCTGCCCCTACTTTGTCGGTTGCTTCTGGATGCCCGCATTGCGCGATAATAGGGGCTTGGCATCCCATGCTACACTGAAGTGGCGACAGCTACCCGCTAACATTAATGTAAACGACCATAAAGGAGTATCCATGAACGAATCCCAGGCTGGAAATGGGGTAGGGCGGACGGCGGCGGCGATTGCCTATGCCCGGGAACAACAGGACGCGTTCCTGGAGGAATTCAAGGCGTTGTTGGCGATGCCCAGCGTCTCGACCCTTCCGGAGCACAAGGAGGACGTGCGGGCGACGGCGACGTGGCTGGCGGCGCGCCTGAACGAGCTCCGCTTTGAACAGGTGGCGCTGCACGAGACGGCCGGGCACCCCGTGGTCTATGGCGAATGGCTGCACGCCCCGGACAAACCGACGGTCCTGGTTTATGGCCATTACGACGTGCAGCCCGTCGACCCGATCGACGAGTGGGACAGTGATCCCTTCACCGGTACGATTGCCGGCGACTATATCATCGCCCGGGGCGCCTCGGACATGAAGGGGCAATTGCTGGCGCACTTGCAAGCGCTGCGCAGCCTGGCCCAGGCGGGTGACTATCCCGTGAACCTGAAGATACTCTTCGAGGGCGAAGAGGAAATCGGTTCGCCGAACCTGCCGGCATTCATCGAAGCGCACCGCGATATGTTGGCCTGTGATTTCGTGCTGAATTGCGACGGCGGCATCCACGGTCCCGGCGAACCGGCGATCACCTACTCCCTGCGCGGCCTGGCCTATTTCGAGCTGGAGCTGCGGAGCGCCGCCAAAGACATGCACAGCGGCCTCTTCGGCGGTTCCGTCGCCAACCCCATCCACGTGCTTAGCGAACTGATCGCCGGGATGCACGATGCCGAGGGCCGGGTGACGCTGCCCGGCTTTTACGACAAGGTGCGGGACCTGGACGCCGAAGAGCGGGAGCTGCTTGCCCAGGCGCCCTATTCCGACACGGAATGGCTGCGGATCAGCGGCGCGAAAAAGCTGCATGGCGAAGCGGGCTACAACACCATCGAGCGGATTGGGGCGCGGCCCGCGCTGGATGTGAACGGCATCTGGGGCGGCTTCACAGGGGCCGGCTCGAAGACCGTGCTGCCCGCCAAAGCGACGGCGAAGCTCTCGGCGCGGCTGGTGGCGGATCAGCAGGAAGGGGACGTCAAGGGCCAGTTGGCGGCCTACCTGAACGCCCATTGCCCGGATGCAGTGACCTGGAAGCTGACTGAGCATGTCCATGGTCCCGGGGCGATCATGAACCGCAAGTCGCCCTACATGGACGCCGCCCGACGCGCCCTGAGCGCCGCCTTTGGCAAGGAGCCGTTCTTCAAGCGCGAAGGCGGGAGCGTGCCCATCGTCGGCATGATGCAGCGGCAACTCGGGGTCGACTCGATTATGCTGGGCTTTGAACTCGCCGACGACGGCATCCACGGCCCCAACGAGCGGCAACATTTGCCGAACTATTTCAAGGGCATCGAGACCTACATCCACTTCCTGATGGACCTGGAGCGGGTCGCTGCCTCTTCGGCAGTGGGGAAATAGAGATCCATGGCGTAATTGTATGTTGTGACAAATATTTGCCTACTTGACTAACAAAACGCCAATGCAGCCACTACTGGTTGCCAATGCAACCACAAAGGACACCATAACCATGCAATACACCAAGGCCCAACCCATCGTGCTGGTTGTAGCGCGGGTGCTGCTCAGCGCCATTTTCCTCATGAGCGGCGTCGGCAAAATCTTTGATTTTTCAGGCGCCACCGCCTATATGGAAGCGAACGGCATGCCCCTGGCCGCGCTTTTCCTGGTGGGCGCGATAGTCTTTGAGATAGTCGGGGGGCTGTTTATTCTGCTGGGCTACAAGGCGCAGATCGGCGCGCTGATGCTGGTGATCTTTCTGATACCGACGACGCTGATATTCCATAACTTCTGGGGCGTGGCCGAAGAGATGCAGCAGGCCGAAACCATTCAGTTCATGAAAAACTTGGCGATCATGGGCGGCCTGCTCATGGTGCTGAGCTTCGGTCCTGGTAGCATGAGCCTGGAGAAAAAACTCACCGCCCGGAAATAAGTCCGCCTCGAAAAACGGTTGTTATAGACACCACCTTGCACTCCAAGCGCGGTATACGACCATACACACATCACCCCTGTTGGGTTCGGCGTCCGTTTTGCTCCTTTTTCAGTCGCCGGATCCTTTTTTTGTATGGGTGTAGTTCTGATATTACCGATCTTGTCAATTCATAACGCAGCGTAGGGGCAGGCCCCCGTGCCTGCCCTGGGCGCCCACAGGGGGACGCCCCTACAACACAGCCCCCGCACACGCCGTCATATCTGCGCAGGCAGGGAACCAGATCCTCGACGGCAGTGTGATCACGGATGATTATAACGCGCCAATTTTTT
>SKJD01000179.1 GCA_007116095.1 Candidatus Hydrogenedentota bacterium | reverse complement strand
TTAGGCAACGCTTTCAGCGTAGCGGAGGTGGTGTTGTCGCTTACCCAGGGTAGGCCTTGCCCTTGCGGTCAAGTCCAACCCTGGGCTGTATTTAGAAGAGCTCCTTCGGAGCAACAATATCCGGTAACTTTACGTCTTTGCGTTAAAAATTGGCGCGTTACAATCATCCGTGTTTACACGGTCGTCGAGGATCTGGTTTCCTGCCTGCGCAGGAATGACGAAGGTGGCAGCACCGTTTTAAGTCGAAACTGTTGGTAAACTGGGCAATAACCTGATTTTTCTTCGTGCTTAGGCACGAAGACGCAAAGTGAACTTTGCTACGCCACATAATGAATCGACTTAATCGGTAATGTCAGAACTGCACCCGTCTTAAATCACTTGGCTTGGAATCCGGATGGGAGGATGTACGCCATGATGTCAATGGGCGCATGGCGGCGATGGTGGCGTCGTTGTCTTGTAGTAGCGAGTGTGGTTGGGTTACTGACCGTCGGCACGGCGCCGTCAGTCTGGGCGAATACGCCAGAAGCGGACCCGGAAGCACTGGATTTCTTCGAGCGCGCGGTACGCCCTGTGCTCGCGGAAAACTGTTTCCAGTGTCATGGTCCGGACACCCAGTGGGCGGAGCTGCGCCTTGATTCACGCGAAGCCATGCTCCTGGGGGGCGACATGGGGGCGGTGATCACGCCGGGCGATCCTGACAACAGCCGCATCGTGCAGGCGCTGCGTTATGACGGCGATGTGAAGATGCCGCCCGATGGCCCCCTGGACACCGAGACGGTGGACGCCATTGCCCACTGGATTCGTCTCGGCGCTCCCTGGCCGGAGGGTGAAATGGCGGCCCACGGCCCGCTGACGATGGAAGAACGCATCGCACTGGCCCGTGAACAACACTGGTCTTTCCAGCCTGTTACATTCCCCGAGCCGCCGACGGTCTCTGAAGACGCCCCGGTACAGTCCGACATGGACCGCTTCCTGATCGAGAAGCTGGAGTCTGAGGGACTCGAATTTGCCGAACGCGCCGATGCGCGCACCTTACTGCGACGTATTCACCACGACATTACCGGCCTGATGCCGGATAATGATGCCGTGCTGGCCTTCGACGCGGACAATAGCCCGGAAGCCTTTGCCCGAGTTGTGGATGAGCTGCTGGATTCCCCGCACTTTGGCGAACGCTGGGGACGCCACTGGCTGGACATCGCACGCTACGCCGACACCAAGGGCTATGTGTTTCAGGAAGAACGCCGTTATCCCTACGCCCACACCTACCGCGATTACGTCATCCAGGCCCTGAACGAAGACCTTCCTTACGACACCTTCATCAAACACCAGATCGCCGCGGATCGCATGGAGCTCAGTGATGGCCGGGGACCTTTGGCCGCCTTGGGTTTCCTGACCCTGGGCCGGCGTTTTCTCAACAATGCCCACGATATTGCGGATGACCGCATTGACGTGGTCACCCGCGGTTTCTTGGGCCTCACGGTATCCTGTGCGCGATGCCACGATCATAAGTACGATCCCATCGGCATTGACGATTATTACTCCATGTACGGGGTATTCCGTAGTATCAATGAGCCCGATGAACTGCCTTTGATCCGCGAGCCGGACCCCGAGGATCCCCAGTACCAGGATTTCCTGGCGGCGCTGGCGGAAAAAGACCGTGAACATGACGCTTTGATTGCCGAGTTGCACGTCGATCTGTCGCGGCATGCCCGGGAACGCGCCCGGGACTACCTGATGGCGGTGTATGAACTGACGGGCAACACCGACGATGAACGTCTACGGACCTACGCACGGGATGCAGAGCTGCGGTGGCAATTGGTGGAGGGGTGGCAGCGTTACCTGAATGCACGCGCCGAATCGCAAGACCCGGTATTCACGCCGTGGTTTGCCTTCGCCACCTTGCCAGAGGAGGAATTTGCCACACGCGGACCAGAGCTGGCGGCGCAAATTGTCGCCAACCAGTTGCCGGATCGCGCCGTAAATCCTCGGGTCGCGGCAGCCTTTAACGAGACCGCGCCAGAGAACATGGCGGCGGTGGCGGAGGTTTACGGCGGCCTCTTTCGGGGCATCGAGCGGGACTGGCAGGAACGCCTGGCTGCCCATTCCCAGGTGACGATACGCCAGGGAGAAGGGGCGGCGCCTTACCCGGAGGGACTGCCCGACGGTAATGCCGAAGCACTGCGGCAGGTGCTATATGGCGAGGAAAGCCCCGCCAATATTGCGCTGGAATCCGTATTTGACCTCAGCGATGTCCCGACCCAGGCGCGTATCCGCGCAGTACGCCTGGCCAAGGCCAACATCGAAGCCACGCACCCGGGCCGGCCTGAACGCGCCCAGGCGGTGGTGGAACGTGAGCCGCCCTTCGATCCCCATATTTTCCGTCGAGGCAACCCGCAATTACCAGGCGATCAGGTGCCACGCCAGAACCTGGCCATCTTGGCGGCTGACCATGAAGAAGCCTATTCTGAAGACAGCGGACGCCTGCCCCTGGCCGAACAAATCGCCTCCAGGGAGAATCCCCTGACAGCAAGGGTCATGGTGAACCGGGTCTGGATGTATTTGATGGGAGCGCCGCTGGTGGAAACACCCAGCGATTTCGGCGTGCGTAGCACACCACCTTCCCATCCGAAATTGCTCGATTACCTGGCCTACCGCTTTATGGACGAGGGCTGGTCGGTGAAGAACCTGATTCGGATCATCGTGAACAGCCACGCCTACCAGCAGAATAGCCTGGACCGGGCCGAAGCCGGCGAGATAGACCCGCTGAACGCCTTGTGGTGGCGCCAACACCGAAAACGTATGGACTTTGAAATCATGCGGGACAGCCTGCTCGCCGCTGCCGACAATCTGGACGCAACGTTGTATGGCGAGTCGGTGGATATCACGACACCACCCTATCCCAACCGGCGCACCGTCTACAGCTTCATCGAACGTCAGAACCTGCCGGGCGTCTTCCGGACATTCGATTTCGCCGGGCCGGATACGCACAGTCCGATGCGTTACAAGACCACGGTCCCGCAGCAAGCGCTCTTCATGATGAACAACGCCTTTGTGGTGGATCAGGCGCGCAAACTCGCGGCCCGTCCAGAACAGAAGACGTCGGCTCCGGGAATGGCGAGGCCATCCGGCAGCTTTACCACTATGTCTTCCAGCGCGATCCGGAGGCTGTGGAGCTGACCTTGGCGCAGCAATTCCTGGAGAAACAGGAAGCCGCGGATGCCCCCATACTCAGCGATTGGCAGTATGGCTACGGTCGGGTCGTCCTGCCGGAATCTGGAGCGGGGGATGCGTCTCATGCCGGAGTATTCGAGCTTGAATTTACGCCATTACCACATTATGTCGACAGCCAGTGGCGTGGCGGTCCTGAAATACCCGACGATGCATTGGGCTGGGCGAGTCTCCACGCCCAGGGCGGTCACCCCGGACGCACCAATGAGCACAGCGTGATTCGTCGCTGGCGCGCCCCGGAAGCAGGAGCGCTGACTCTGAGCGGCGTCCTGGAGCACAGCAATGAAAATGGAGACGGCGTGATTGGCGCGGTGCTTTCAGAACGGCATGGCGTGCTGTGGCGGGCCACGGTCCACAATGGAAGGGCCGAGAGCGCGCTGGACGCGGTAGCGGTGGAAGCGGGGGATGTCCTGGACTTCGTGGTGTTGCCCGGAGCCACGGACAGCTTCGATTCCTTCCGCTGGGCGCCGGAACTTACTTTGCATAAACCGGACAACCGGGTGGAAGGATGGCATGCCGCACATGATTTTGCCGGACCACCGCCGCCCCCGATGACGCCCTGGGAGCAATACGCACAAGTCTTGCTGCTCTCCAACGAATTTGTATTTGTAGATTAAGGCAGGCGGCGCCCCCAGGGGAGACCGCATCGGAACATTTCCTGCCGAACCAAAGGAGCCACGTATGTTTAACCGGCATCATCCACTGAACGAGAACGACGTCATTCTTACGCGGCGCGATTTCCTGCAGCGCACCGGCATGGGTTTCGGGGCTTTTGGTCTGGCCATGTTGACGGGGGCGGGGACGATGCAGCAGGCTGGAGCGGCTACCCCGATGATGCCCCAGGCGCCCCATTTCGCCCCCCGGGCGAAGCGGGTGGTGCACATTTTCCTGAATGGCGGTGCGTCACATGTCGACACCCTGGATCCCAAGCCGGCCCTGGCCAAGTATGCCGGCAAGAACCTTCCGATGGACAACCTGAAGACGGAGCGTGCGACCGGCGCGGCTTTTCCTTCGCCCTTCGAGTTTAATAAATACGGGGAAAGCGGCCTGGAGATCAGCGAACTCTTCAAGCATACCGCGGAATCCGCGGACGACATGTGCATCATACGCTCGATGCAGGCCGATGTCCCGAACCATGAGCCCTCGTTGCTGCTAATGAATACCGGGGAGGCGCGACTGATTCGGCCAAGTGTCGGCTCGTGGGTTACCTATGGCCTGGGTACGGAAAATCAGAACCTGCCCGGCTTCATTTCCATGTGTCCCGGCGGCTATCCCATCCAGGAATCCCAGAACTGGCAATCCGGATTTTTGCCGGGCATTTTCCAGGGGACCTACATTGACACACAACACGAGGACATTGAAAAGCTCATCGCCAATATCCGCAACAACTACAGCAGCCGGGAAGGTCAGCGGGAGCAGTTGGATTTACTCTACGCCCTGAACGAGCGCCATCAGACCGCCCGCTCGGAGGATGCAGAGATTGAAGCGCGCATTCAATCTTTCGAGTTGGCCTACCGCATGCAGTTGGACGCCACCGACGCCTTTGACATTTCCAAGGAGCCGGAGTATATACGCGAGATGTATGGTGGGGGCGTTCATGCCCGACAGCTTCTGATTACCCGGCGGCTGTTGGAGCGGGGTGTGCGTTTCATCCAGGTCTGGCATGGGGAAGGACAGCCCTGGGATAGCCACGACGATCTGGAAGATGCGCACCGACGCCTGGCCGGGCAGATCGACAAGCCCATCGGGGCGCTACTGAAGGACCTGAAACAGCGGGGCATGCTGGAAGACACCCTGGTGCTCTGTACCGGTGAGTTCGGCCGCACCCCGACCGTGGAGCTGCCAACGCCGGGAGCCAATGCCGGCAAACTGAACGGGCGCGATCACAACCACTATGGCTTTTCGTTGTGGATGGCGGGCGGCGGGGTCAAGGGCGGTACAGTCTACGGCGCCACCGACGAGTTCGGATTCCAGGCCACGGAGAACCCGGTGCATGTCCACGATCTACACGCCACGATTCTCCACCTGCTGGGCTTCGATCATGAGCGCTTAACCTACCGCTATGCAGGCCGTGATTTCCGCCTCACCGACGTACATGGCCATGTGGTGCATGACATCATCACCTGATATCTGACCACTTGAATGGCAAAAAAATACCGGGAAATAAGCGATTTGGGGAGAGAGGAAACGCCCTCAGCTACTGATTAAGCGCATATTGGCTTCTTTTAATCGGTGGCTGAGGGTGTGGATGATGTTCAGGAGCAATTTGATGGCGATGCGCTTGGTGAGCAGATTCTGAAACACATGTTCGCTCAGCACAAAGACTTCGCTGTTTTCCAACGCACCGACATCCGCACTGCGGGGTTCCTTGGTGACCAGCGCCATCTCGCCAAACATGTCGCCCGTCTTCAACTCGGCAATGCAGCGGTTTTTGTCGTAGACGCCTATCTTGCCACCAAGCACGACATACATCTGGCTGCCCACCGTGCCCTTATGGAAGATGGCCTGGCCTTTGGGCACGAACATGGTCATGCCCTTGGCGTATATTTTTAGCACGTCATCCCGGGTAAGGCCTTGAAACAGCTCGATTTTACGCAACAAGTCGGCAGCTCGCATGGCATCCATATAATACGCTCCTGTTTTTCACTATGCATGCGACTGCTAGCCACATACACAGTTGGAACATCACAGTATATCTTGGCTCACACTTGGCACACAGCAAGGTTTAGTGATTGAATCCGTCACCAAATTCCTTGCCAACACGACAATCCAAGGGTCAGGAGCTCCAATCGCCAACCACGCTATGCAACTGGGTTATACAATGTAAATGAAACGGCTGCAATTGTTGCAGGTGTGGATTTTGTCGGTCTCTTGCCGGACCTGCTGTGCGTACTGCGAGGGGAGCTTCATGAAACAGCCCTGACAGGTATCGCCTTCCACCGGAACCAATGCGGGCGCACGGCCTTTCATCAAGCGATCGTAATGACGCAAGTTACGGTGATCGATGAGCGATCGGATGTTCTCTATACGCTCCTGAATCGCCCGCTTGCCTGTTTTGGCTGTCTCGTACATTTCCTGGCAGAGCTGCAGCCGGGCAAGCAGGATCAAATCCGCATGGGCGTCCTTCACCTGATTCAATTCCGCCGCGGAGTCCGACAGCTTGGCGTATTGCTCTTCCGGCGCCATCATGGTCTCGGATAGCTCCACAAGTATATCGTACATCGTCTGGGCATCTTTGGCCTTGAGCATGGCCTCCAGATGCTCATCATCCCGCAAGAGCTTGGCGATGGTTGCAATGAAATTGAGGTAGGTGGTCTGCTGGGTGGGGGGGTAACAAATCAGGAAAATCAAATGGACGGGTTTGCGGTCGACGGCCAGGAACTCCAAGCCATTACTGACACGCCCAACCACGCATATCAGGCTTTTCAGTCCGGAAACCCGGGCGTGGGGGACAGCGATTCCATGGCCGATACCGGTACTCTCAGTAGTTTCCCGCGCCATGATCTGGTCCAGCGCCGGACCTACGCCCTTCAATTTGTTGCTTTCGAACAGAATATGGGTAAGCTCTTTAAGCGCATCGGCCTTGTTTTTAACTTTTAACTCCGGAATGATGCATTCCAGATCAATATAGTTGGTCAGTAACATAATCGGGCGTTCTCCTCTTCTGGCTTTTTTAACGGGAAGTCCTTCGTGAGAGAGGCATGAAGTTCCATCCATGATTGAAGGTCCCCATAGTTTAGCATGCGCTGCGCATGTAAACAATAGTTTTGTTGGATTTCATGGTTCCTGCGCCCGAAAGTTTCAGGACAAAAAACCTTACAAAAACAACAATTTTGCAGAATTGTCAGAAAAAATACCGTCTTTTACTGTTCACAGCTCCGTTAAAATTCCAGCTTGGCGTCTAGCCAAATATGAAGTGCGGCTTTAAATGGGAAACTGGCTAAGCTTTGTCCGAATCGTCGTACCAGATGCTCGTGATCACGATGGGCTCCTCATTCTGCCCATGGTGCCGTTCCTGCCCGGAAAATTGGTTGATCAGCAGGGGTATTACTTTGTTTCTGCGAATCCATTCGGAGATATGCACATCCATTTGATGCAGCCCTTCGATGTTGGATTTGCCAATGAATGTCTGAACCTTCCTCATGATCGCATCCTTTCCCCGTTGTTGCGTTCCCGCGCTTCCTGATCCGTTCGGCATATCCGATCCGAATCAGTCAGGACAGCCGGTTTATGGTTCCAGCGCGGCCAGCAACGCATCGCGCATTACTGATACCGGTGCAGATTCCCCCGTCCAGGTTTCAAATTGCAGGCTGGCCTGATTAAGTAGCATCTCCAAGCCATAGAGGGTGGTGCAGCCTTTGGCTTCGGCTTCCTGCAACAAACGCGTATGCTGTGGACGATACACCATGTCAAAAACGACTTGATGGGTCTGGAGCAGTACCCCCGGCGCCGGCGTCAGGGCAACCTGATCCGGATACATACCGAGCGGCGTTCCATTAATCACAATATCCGCCGGACCCACAAAGGTTTCCAGGTCCGCAGTCAAATTTCCGGTCTCCACCGGCACAGGATGGTGTTTTCGTAAATCATCGGCCAGACCGAACAGCTTTTCTGGCGTACGCCCCAGCAAGGTAATGGCGGCGGGCTTGCGTGTGGCCATGGCGAAAGATACGGCCCGAACAGCGCCGCCTCCGCCCAGAAAGACAATCTTCTTGCCCTCCAGCGAAATACCCGCCTCATCGAAGGCGCGCAACGTCCCACTGCCGTCGGTGTTGCTCCCGATAAGTCGACCACCCTGTTGAAGGATGGTATTGACCGATCCAATTTGCAGGGCAAGCGAATCAATCTCGTCCAGGGCATCCATTACGGTGAGCTTGTGGGGAATCGTCACGCTTACCCCACGGAAATTGGGCATGGAACGCATACCCTGTAAAAAATCACGCACTTCACAAATCTCAAAGGCGAGATAGACATAATTTAACCGGCAATGTTGAAAGGCGGCGTTGTGCATGGCAGGGGACAGAGAATGCTTTACAGGATTGCCAATAACGGCGCAGAGCTGGGTTTCGGTGTTAATAAACTGCATTAAAAACTTTCTGCCCTCATAAACTATACAACATGACTTTGGATTCTTTGGCAGTATAATGCATGGCAGTGAAAAATGCAAACAACCGGAATTACGAAAGTTTCTGGGGGCCGCGCAACAGCTTCCCAACCGTGAAAATATCCAGGGGCAAGGAAGCGCCCAAAATAACCGCCAAAGCGGTAACGTTGCGTCAAGTTGACAGCATGTTGCGATGTCACCGGGTTTGCAGGAATTTGACGATATATGCTACATTAACCCGTCAATTAAAACCCGCCCGCAGTGACCTGCGGCTTTTTCAGCCACATTGGCATAACCCCATACGATACCGAACCGGCATTCTCCCGGAGGTAGTCTGCACAATGCAGAATCTAATGCGTCGCCACAAGAAGTTCTTTTTATTTTTTCTGATCGCGTTTATCGGTTTTCCGATGCTTTTCTTTGGTATACCCTCCTTTTTCGGGCAAGGCATGTCGCCGCAACAGGATTTGGTCCTGGCGACGGTGGGCAATGTCACCGTAAATGCGACGCAATTTCAGCGGGCGCTTGACCAGGAGGCCAACCGGCGCTCGCAGATGACCGGCGAACGTCCGACCTTTGCCGAACTGGCGGCGGACGGCACGGCGGACCAAGTCTTGCAAAGCCTCATTGACGAAGCGTTTATCCGCATCCAGGAGCAGCGTAAGGGCTATTCCTTCCAGCAGCATATACTGGAGGAACAATTGAAATCCCTACCGGATTTTCGGGACGCCGAGGGCAATTTCCATGCGGCCGCCTGGAACCAGTGGGTGACTCAGAGCCGGGGCGTGGACTGGAATGCCGTCTATGCCGACATGCGAAACTCGTTGACGCGGGAACTATATATCAACAAAGTCATGGCTCCGGCTACCCGTATCCTCGACCGCGAGCTGGAAGAAGCGTTGATGGACAACGAAACCCGCATCGTCATCCGTTACATTCGTGTGGAGCCGCCGGTTGAGCTGGATGATGACGCGCTGCTGGCCCATTATGAGGAAAACAGCGATCAATACATGTCGCTGGACCAGAAGACCGCCGAGTACGCCGCCATTTCCTTGCGTCCGGACCCACCGGAGATTGCTCTGGAAGTACTGGAACGCGCCCAAGCGGGGGAAGACTTTGCCGAACTGGCCAATACCTACTCCGACATCACCGCCGACAATGGGGGTGAAATGGGATGGATGCGCGAAGGCAGCAATGAACCGGAGCACCGCCGACCGCTCTATGCGTTGGAGCCCGGCGAAGTGAGCGATCTAGTTCCGGCCGCAGCAGGGTATTACCTGTACACCATTGACGAAGAGCGCGTAGACGAAGATAGCGGCGAACGGGAAGTCTTCGCACGTCAAATCCTCTTCCGGAAGGAACTCAGCCTGGAAGAGCGCGAAGCGCGTACGGATCAGGCCCGCACTATTGCGGAAGCCATCGAAACGGCTGAGATGGACGACTCCTTCGCGCAGATCGTCGCCGAACATGATCTGAGCGTAGTGACTACGGGCGCTTTCGACAACGACAGCACGGAAATTGACGGGGTGCCCGTCAACGACGCCCGCAGTTTCCGCATGGCCTTCCAGGGCCGCGATCCCGATGACTTTTCAGTAGAAGTTATCACTGGTCAGGAGAATGTCTAT
>SKJD01000284.1 GCA_007116095.1 Candidatus Hydrogenedentota bacterium | reverse complement strand
TGTTTTGGGCTATTCTGATTTTATCTATTTGGCGCCGTATTCACGTGATCCTGGTTTCCTGCCTTCGCAGGAATGACGTAGGGGCGGCTACGCGCCCCTACCATGTCGCCAAGCCAAAGTTGTGCCGCAAGTAACGATAATCATTGCAAGCCGACGCAACCCGTGTCTATTCCGCTGGATTCCTGCCTTCGCAGGAATGACGATTGATCCTGGATTCCTGCTTTCGCAGGAATGACGTAGGGGCGCCGACCGGGCCGTCATAGCCGTCGGGGCGGCCGTAGGCGTGGACGATCGCGACGAAGGGCTCGCGGGACATGCCTGCGGGATTCAGGCCGGGCTCGCCTTCGGGGATCGGTACGTCGAGCGCGTCGTAATGGTCCACCCAGGCGGCGAAGGTCGCATCGCTCCCCGGTTTCTGGAAAGTCATCGGCTCCAGCGTAAACAGGGGCGTTCCGTCGTTCGCCAGGCGGAAGGCCTCGTAAATCAGCTCGGAACAGTAGAAGGCGTCGCTCTCCATCTCGTAAATCGCATCGTAGGGCAGGCCCAGAAAGCTTTGCGCATGGGCGATGGCCTCGGGAATCAGCGGCTCGAATTCCGGCGTCAGGCGGCCCAGCAGGACCGGCGGCCTTCCGGCGTCGTCACGACTGCGTGCGAGCAGGTCGTCCAGCGTATTCTCCACCACGCCCGCCGAGACGGCCTCGATCACCCAGACCGTACCGTCGTCATCAACGCGGGTGACCATGGCGATGTGCGCGAAGTTGGCGCCGTCCACGCCGTGGGTCACTGCTTTGATCGCGTCACAGAGGGGACCACAGCGCAGGTCCTGAAACAACAGATCGCCCGGTAAAATGATTTCGGGATGCTCAGGCAGAGCGGTTGAAGCGAAGTCGCTGCCGTCATAAAAGCGCATCAACAGCACTACACTCAACATTGTAAGGCTGCTCAACGCCAAACAGAACGTAACCGCCGCACGTTCAAGCGCATAGCTTCGTTTGCGAAATAGATTTTTGGAGTATACAGGCGTATTCAAAAAATTGCTCCACAACTACGCAAGATTATAACGATTTTAGGCGAGGATAACCAAATGCGGGGCGCATCAGTTCGCGCTGGGGCTGATGCTGATGGGGGGGCAATGGACTTGATGGACATAGTGGACAGGGTGGACAGACAAATAAGCACAGCGCCCAGCCACATCCACGCGGCTCATAGCGCGCAGCCGCACGCGCACCTGCACGGCCGGCATACCCTGTAAGGGCTGGACTAAAAAAGCCCAGGGTAGGTCTTGACCGACAGGGCAAGGCCTACCCTGGGTTACGATGTGAACTAATATCCGCTACGCTGAAAGCGTTACCTAGGACCATTTCCCCTACATGCGCCGATCAGGCGGCCAATCAGCCCTCGTTGTAGAGGATGTAGAGGCCGTCCTTGCCCGGCGCGACGATGTCGAGGTAGCCGTTGCCGGAGAGGTCGACCATCTCGAAGTAAATCCCCAGGCCGGTGGTCTCGCGCAGGGAACCGTAGCAGATGACCTGCTTGACGAAGTGGTCACCGTTCCACTTGAAGTAGTAGGCCCCGTAGTCCTCGTGCGCGCCCGGGTCATTGCCGCAGTGGGCGCGGTAGCGTTTACCTGTCACCAGCTCGCAGACGCCGTCGTTGTCGATGTCCACCCAGCGCAGGTCGTGATACTGCGAGTTCCAGGGGTCAATGGGATGCTCTTTCCAGGTGCGCGTGCCGTCGGCGGCGACCTGCTGCTCCCACCAGCTCAGGCCATGCTCGTGCCCGCCGCCGACAATGAGATCGTTCAGGCCGTTGCCGTTGACGTCCACCACGAGGATGGGCACACTGGCCGAGGGGAAGAGGTTGAATTCCGGATGCCACTGCCATTCCCCGGTCCAGGGGTCCGCCGGCGCTTCGAGCCAGCCGTGGTTCAGCACGAGGTCCATGCGGCCATTGCCGTTGACATCGCCCGCGCCCAACCCATGGCCCTGGGGCTGATCGAAGACTTTACAGGCCGCGAACTTGCCCGCGCCCTTGCCCTGGCTGTCCGTGATCAGCTTGTAGACGGAGAGCGGGGCTCCGGGTGTGTTCGGCACGACTTCCAACTGGCCGTCGCCGTCGAGGTCCCAGGCGCGGGTGGTCTCCACATTCCCCGTCTCCGCGATGACATGCTCCGGCCATTCCTGCGTCGGGTCCGCCGGGTTCTCGCGCCAGCGCAGCGTGTTGCCCCACCAGCCGCCCGTAATGAAGTCCAGGCGGCCATTCCCGTTGATGTCCATGGGAATGGTCGAGAAGTCATCGTAGTACTCGCCTTCGGTCTGGATAGTGCCGATCTTGTGGCGTTTCTTGAAGTCCGGCCCTTCGTACCACCATTCCCCCGAGACAATGTCGGGGACGCCGTTGTTGTTCACGTCAAATACGCCGACCGACTCAAACCGCTCGTCGGCGATCAAAACCTTGCGAAACTTTAATGACATGACTGGGTATCCTTATTTATGCATAATATAGTGGTTTGTGTTTGCTTCTGTCTGTACGGAACGGAATGCGCGATCAGTCCTCCCAGGGCATGTGGTAGAAGAAGCCGTCTTCCGCGCCGATGAGGATTTCGCGTTTGCCGTCACCCTGAAGGTCAATCACGGTGGGGCTGGTCGTGTGGCTGGAGAGGCGGCGGCTATCCACCGCGCCATGGTCGCGGAAGACGACCATGCCGTCTGCTTCGCCGAGGTTCTCGTAGAGATCGGCGTTGACGCTGTTGACGAGCAGGTCCCAGCGGTCGTTGTCTTCGTTCATCACAGCCGACAGCTTGTAACGGCCACTGCCCCCGGCCCAGCGTTCGTTCAGCCGCCAGGGTTCGCTCTCGTCTTCGAGGCGGAAGATACGCTCACCCGGACGCAGGATGACCTCGTCCACCTGCTGCTCCCGACGGAAGAGCGCGAGGTAGCCCTCGTGGTCGAGCATGACGAGGTCGGTCAGGCCATTGCCGTTGAAATCCATCGGCAGCGGCCAGGCCCAAAGCCCCACGCCCAGGTCCACCAACAACCACGGATTGTTGTACTTCAGGCGCTCGAGTTGCGGCGGCCTGTCGTCCAACACCTCCACCTGCGCCTGGCTTGTAAAACCGCCCCAGCACATCACCGCCAGCCCCAAACACGCCGCCCATACCACATACTTCATGTCCGTCCTCCCATCGGTTCCGCCGCGCCGGCCCCCCAAGGGGCCTGCAAGTTCCAGTAACCAACCGGTTCGGCGCTTGCGCAGATGCAACCGCCTCCCCGCACAGTCAGGGTAAATGGTACCGGTATCGGCGGCACGCTTCAAGCCGGGAAGGACAAAGGAGGGACGAACAGAGCTGGATATTTTGGGAGAAGTGGACGTTGTGGACAAGGTGGACATAGTGGACACAGGAACTAACGTCCACAACGTCCACAAGGACAATATCGACGCTAACGCCTCAACGCCAACTCACGCCAGCAGCGCGAGCAGGAGCTGGATGGGCAGAAAGATGGTGTCCACGATGATGCTGAACAGCACGCCGCCGGCGGTAAATATATCTTGCAGCCACTTGCTGCCCACGACAATCACTTCTTGTAAACCTTTTTCCACAGCAGGATACCTCTCAAGTTTGATGGGGAAGCCTGGACCCGCAGGGGCGGCTTCAACCGCATTTGTTAAAATATTGGGTTAATGCATCCGTATTGTAGCGCCGTATGCGGTATAACGCAAGCCAGACACCCCAATATGCGGTTACTCCCGCGCCAAGCGGCCTGGGGCGCACTTGTCTTTTAACCCCTGCAACAGGTAGGCTATGGACTGCTACGCGCCGGACGTTGGCCCGGTGCGCCTTGCGGGAGATTAGAGGATATTTCGGCATGCCACGATGTTTTCACATTGCGTTTTTCTGACCGCAATGTTCATGATTCAGCTATGAAGGCGCCATGCGTAACCGGTATGGCGCGTGCGGCGGCTTTTCGTGTTCGGCAGGCGTACGGGGCCGTCCGCAATCGTTGCGCCCCGGGCCGGGGGAATCGTCCGGGTTTTACCCGATTTTTCTGAAGGAATAGAAAACATGCGTCATGCAGTATGTCTGATTAAAGGGGACGGCATCGGCCCCGAGGTCGCGGAAGCGACCCAACAAGTGATCGACGCCACCGGCGTCGCGATCGACTGGCAGGACCTGCCGGCCGGGGCCGCGGCGGTGGAAAGTCACGGCGATGTCTTGCCGGAGATGACCAAAGCGGCAATCCGCGAGACGAAAGTCGCCCTTAAAGGCCCGGTCACCACGCCGATCGGCCAGGGCTTCCGGAGCGTGAACGTGCAACTGCGGCAGGAGCTGAACCTCTACGCGGCTATCCGCCCGGTCCGCAGTATGGATGGCATCAAAACACGCTACGACAACGTGGACATCGTCGTTTTCCGCGAGAACACCGAAGGGCTGTACTCCGGGATCGAGAACACCGTGACGGAGGGCGTGGTCACGAGTCTGAAGGTCTGCACGCGCAAGGCGAGCGAGCGCATCGCCCGGGCGGCCTTTCGCTATTGCAAGGAGCGCAAGCGCAAAAAGCTCACGGTGTTCCACAAGGCGAACATCATGAAGCTGACCGACGGCCTCTTTCTGGAGTCGGTGCGCAAGGTGCATGCGAAAATGGCGCCGGAGATCGAGTACCAGGAGCTGATCATCGACAACGGCTGCATGCAGTTGGTGCGGGACCCCGGCCAGTTTGACGTGCTGCTGCTGGAGAATCTCTACGGCGACGTCATCAGCGACCTCTGCGCCGGGCTGGTGGGTGGCCTGGGGGTGGTCCCCGGGGCGAACATCGGCGATGAAGCCGCTGTCTTCGAGGCGGTGCATGGCAGCGCGCCGGACATCGCGGGGCAGAACGTGGCGAATCCCCTGGCGCTGATCATGAGCGGGGTGATGATGCTGCGGCATCTGGGCGAAAAGAAGGCCGCGCTGCGCATCCGCGACGCCTATAACGCGGTCTTGCAGGCGGGGAATCCGGCGGAAATCACCCGCGACCTGGGCGGTCAGGCAAGCACGGGCGCCTTTACGGAGGCGCTCATCCGGCAACTGGGCTGATCGCCAGGCGCCGTAGCGAAAAGCAGGCGGCAACAGGAGAATTTCCGGGGCGATGGCGTCGCATACCGTGCCCATCGCCCCGTTCGTTTTTATTAACCAAGACAGCAGGACAGGAACCAGGGGTTCCGTTAGCAGGGATATCAGATGGGAATGCGTTTCAAAGACAAAGTCGTATTTATTACCGGGGCCTCCGCCGGCATTGGCCGGGCGACAGCCGTGGCCATGGCGGAAGAAGGCGCGCACTTGGCGCTGGCGGCCCGGCGCAAGGACCGGCTGGAGACCTTGAAGGCGGAGCTGGAAGCCGGGGGGGCGCGGGTGCTACCGCTGGCATGCGACGTCACCCAGCGGGACGCCCTGGATGCGGCGGTGGCGGCGACGGTCGAGGCATTCGGGCGTATTGACGTGGTCATCGCCAACGCGGGCTTCGGCGTCAGCGGGGCGGCCACGAAGCTGGACACCCCGGACTACCGCCGCCAGTTCGAGACGAATGTCTTCGGGGCGCTGGACACCCTCTACGCCACCCTCCCCCACCTCGAAACGAGCAAGGGCAATATCTGTTTCCTGGGCAGCGTCATGGGGCGCATGGGCCTGCCCGCCTCGGCTCCGTACAACGCCAGCAAGTTCGCGATCTGCGGCCTGGCGGAGTCGCTCTACTACGACCTGCGGGAGAAGGGCATTGCCGTGTCGGTGATCAACCCGGGCTGGGTCGCGAGTGAATTCCGCAGCGTCAACAACCAGGGCGTACGCGCCACGGAGCAACACAAGGAGCCCATCCCCCAGTGGCTGGTCTACCCGACGGAAAAGGCCGCCCGGGACATCGTGCAATGCATCTACAAGCGGCGCTTCGAGGCCGTCATCACCGGCCACGGCAAACTCGCCCTCTTCATTGCCCGGCACTTCCCGCGCAGCACACGCTGGTTCATCGCGCGCGCCGTCCGCGGCAAGCTGGACAAAGTGGAACGCGCCAAACGCGGCGACCTCGCCCAGTAGGGAGGGGGAATAACCCGGCTTCGGTGGACGCAGTGGACAAGGTGGACAGGGTGGACGCTGCCGACGCTGCCGACAAAGTCCACAAAGTCCACAAAAAAACCCCACAGCAGTCCCAATATTCGGGGCGCTGTGGGGATTTTTTCAAGCAAAGCAAGCTTTGCTACTCCATTATTCCTCGACGATGCGGGTCGCCTTGATGTAGTCCAACTTGGGGAATTTCTCTTCGAGGTAGGCGTTGCCTTGCTGCTGGATGGCGCCCTGGTCGGGGGATTCGCCGTATTCGTCGCAGATGGCTTCGACGACGTCCATGCCCTCGACAACCTCGCCAATCGGCGAGAAGCCCTGGCCGTCCAGGAAGCTGTTGTCGCCGTAGTTCACGAAGAGCTGCGTGGTGCGGGTGTTGGGACCGGCGGTGGCGAAGGTGAGCGTACCGCTGCGGTTGCTCTCCTTGACGGGATCGTCGGCGATGCGTTCGTCGCGCCATTTCGCAGCGACATCCGGGTCTCCGTGGATGCCGAATTGCACGATGAAGGGACGCGGCTTGGTCACCACGCGAAAGAAACGGACCCCTTCAAAGAAGTTGTCGTTGACCAACGCCATCACCCGGGCGACGCCCTTGGGCGCCCAGTCTTCATGCAGGTCCACGGTAAAGGTTCCACAGGTACACTCAAATTCGACACGCGGCATATTCTTGTTCCTTGTTGGCTTCAGGTCTCGGGGCGGGCTGCACAGGCGCAACGCCGCCGTTCAATTTCAGGTGCTGATGTAATTTTTCGGGGGGATCAGGCGGCCGGGCTGGCTTCGGCTTCAGGCGCCGCTGCGTCGTCTTCTCCGGCGTCTTCCTCTTCCGCTTCGGTGTCTTCGCCCATGCCCTCGGCGATGAGCACCGCCCGCTTCACGTAGTCCAGGTTCGGGAAGTGCTCGTTGAGGTAGGCATTCCCCTGGGACTGGATGCGTCCCTGGTCCGGACGCTCACGGTATTGGGCGTTGATGTCTTCAACAACGTGCATGCCTTCAATGATGCGGCCAAAGGGGGCGAAACCCATGTCGTCGAGGCGCTCGTTGTGCTCCAGGCTGATGAAGAGCTGGGTCGTACGGGTGTTGGGTCCGGCGGCGGCGAAGCTCACATAGCCCTTGTCGTTGCTCTCCAGGACCGGATCATCGGGGATACGCGCATCGCGCCATTGGCTGTTTACCTGCGGGACGCCGTTCAGGCCGAATTGCACGACAAAGCCGGGCACTACCCGGAAAAAGCGGTTCTCGTCGTAAAAGCCTTCGCGCACAAGCTGGTAGAAGCGCGTGGCGCCGTTAGGGGCCCAGTCTTTGTGAACTTCCATCACGAAGTTGCCGTTGGAAGCCTCAAAGCGCACCTTGAACGTGTCCGGGGCGTAGGCCGGCCAGTCGGCGTTGGCGGCGCTGGGTTCACCGGGCTCCACGTCAGCGGCAAGTTGCACCTCACGCGCGGCGGCCATCTCCTCGCCCTTCGCATTCTGCAGGCGGTGCTCCGCCTCGGCCTGGTCCTCTTCCTGGGCGGCGGTGGTGCGGGGAACCTGGGTGAAATAGTTGAAGCCGGTCAGGCCGCCCAACCCTACCAACACGACCAACAGGGTAACAATTTTGTGCTTCACGGTGTCTTTCCTTTCCTCATCAAGAGCCATGAATTCAGATGCATTAAGTCCGGGAATATGTCCCGGGTGAAAAAAACGACCAACCCGTTCATGAACGAATCAGTCGTTTATCAGGTAAACAAGACGTATTGGGATTCATTCCCCTATACCCTGCGGCCACCCGATTTAGTCGTCGGCACGTTCCAGAATCACCAGGAAATCGTTGTAGCTCTTGCCATGATTGGCGGTGATGGAATGAACGGTCCAGCCTTCCCGTAGTAGCTGTTCCAACTTTTCTTTTCCGGAACCGTTTGATTCAATAATCAGTGACGTTTGCATGACGCCTCCTCCAATACTGCCCAACAGGTTAATGCTCTTGCGGCGGACACTGGGCAGTCACAATCCCGCTACAAGCCCCCAAAAATAATTGAAGAACAAACTCAAGAAATATCAGGTAATTCCGTAGTATAGACCACGCCAGTGGCGTTTTCGCTACAAGGTGACGGAATCGGATGGCGCGACCGTAGCAATACGGCATGGTGCGGCAGCCTGGCTTTCCCCCACGGACAGCATGCCACGGAATCGGCAGGCGATCCCCCCCACTCGGCATGCGCCTCAAGCGCGCCTCGCCGGGTTTCCCCGGAACAGGGGGTGAATACGTGGAATCGGCGGGTGACTCCGAGGAGCCACCCGCCGTAATCGGTTCACGATAGTACTACGCTGTCATGCAGCGTTTGCCTGTCCCTTAGCTCTGACGGGCGGGGCGACGACGCAGCATGAACGCGGCGCCGAGCGACATACCCACGAGGGCGGTCAGGGTCGGCATGGCCAAAGCGACCTTGCCCAGGAAGACCACGGGAATCAACAGGACGCGCACCATGGCGGCCAGGACCGGGTTGGCGGCCACGACGTCGGCGACGGCGGGACTGACCCGATAGTAGGCATCCACGAAGGCGGAACCGGCTGCCGTTTCCAGCAGGTAGGTGTCACGCACGTTGCGCAGGGTGTTGATTTCAGCGGCCATGGGCGTGCCATAGGCAGCGGTTGCGATGAAGCAGGGGCCGCTACTGGAGCTGCCGCCACTCGGGGCGCCACCACTCGCCAGCCCCAGCAGGGCGATGAGCAGGGCCAGCAGGACAGTCAGCACACCACGGTCCAGGCCGATGCCACGGTACTCGAAGTGATCTTCAAGCGTCACGGCCGGGGTGTTCGGAGCCGAGCGCAGGAAGATGCTTATGTCCATCGTACCGCGACGGTCGCTTTCCGGCGTATTGAAGACCAGGCTGTATTCGTTTTCACCACGCGGGGTGATGAATTCAGTCTGGGTCGCCGCCAGTTGACCGTTCTGGGTGCGGAACTCGATGCGATCGACCCACGCCAGGTTACCCAGCGGGGAGACGATCTCCATTTCCGTACCGCCGTTGATGCTGCCGTTACCGGCCGCGGCGTTGGCTTCCAGAAGGGCTTCCACCACTTCCGGCGCCATCGGAGCGTTGCTGCGCAGGCTGAAGGTGTTCAGGCTGTATAGACGCGCCATGTGGATAGCGTCGATAGCCGTCTCATCTTCGGTGTCCGCGAGCAGTTCCGGAATCACCTCGGAGTTCAGCAATTCGGACTGGTACAGGACCAGGGCCGGGTCATCCGCCGTGGTCTGATCGGTCGTGTAGTCGAAAGCCGTCTCCACACCATAGAGGCTCAGTCCGCTGCGGACGTCGCCAGCCGTCAGGCCAGCACCGGCCACCGGGAAGCTGAAGGTCATGGTGTCGGGATTCGGCACGCCATCCGGCAAGGTCGGGCTGACTTCATACAGCCCCTGGGCCAATGCGTACAGGGCGGAACCGGCAGGCGGCGTGGTTCCACCCGCTTCCAGTGCCTGATAGAAGTACACACTGAACTCATTCAGGTTGGCAATCGGTTCGCCCGCTTCGATCAGGTTGCCGCCCAAGCCCATCGGCTCGGTGGTTTCCTTGGCGGCGGGGGCCACCGTATTGGTGCGTGCGATACCGTAGACGATACTGCTGCTTTCGTCCAGCGCCGGGATGTTCAGGGCGCCGAAGCTGCTGTGGCTGTCTTCGAGGGTCACCCTGACTTCGGCTTCTTCAGCCGCGTCAAACTGGAAGGCCGTCGAGTTGAGGCCGTCCACGCTCTTGTGCTTGAAATAGGTCAGGCCGTTGGGCAGCGTTTTGGCTTCATCGCCGCGGGCCACCGTGACGTCCACATCCATCGAATCCGGGATCGTGGCTTCGTCAATGGCCGGGACAACAAAGTCCAGGGTGCTACCGTCAGGCTGGGCGCGGAAGCCCGGGACCTCCTCGCCGTTCAGCGTGATGATCGTGTCTTCGGTCAGACCG
>SKJD01000227.1 GCA_007116095.1 Candidatus Hydrogenedentota bacterium | reverse complement strand
TACTACCTCGTCATTACCGGCTGGACCCTTGGCTATGCCATCGATTCTATCCGGGGCAATCTCCAACCCTTCGAAGAATTTTCCGGCGGTTATGCCTCGCTGTACTTCTTCTTCGCCATCGTCGTGTTGGGCGGGATCGTGCTCATTCGCGGAATCAGCGCTATTGAGACCTTCTCGAAAGTGCTCATGCCGCTCCTCTTGCTGGTGGTGATTGGCCTGGTCATTTTCGCAAGCCGCATGGACGGCTGGGGCGAGGCCCGCGCCTTTCTGTTGCATGCCGACTTCAGCAGTTGGCGCAATCCCAACCTGTGGATGATGGCTTTTGGCCAGGGCTTCTACACCCTCGCCCTGGGCCAGGGCTATCTCGTCACCTACGGTAGCTACATCCCCAAGAAAGCCCACGTGCCCCGCGCCTGCATCATCGTCGGCGTGACTGAAACCACCATTGCCCTGCTTGCCGGCTGGATGATCTTCCCCTTCGTTTTCACCTACGACATGGACCCCGGCGAAGGCAGCCAGCTCGCCTTCACTACCCTGCCCCGCGTCTTCGAGAACATGGCCTGGGGCTTCCCTGTTGCCATTGCGTTTTTCGCGCTCTTCTTCCTGGCGGCCTTCAGCTCCAGCCTCGCCGGACTCAAGGTCATCGTCAGCGCCATTGCCGAGGAATTCCGCCTCACAAACACCCACGGGGTGCTCATTGTCCTGGCGCTGATGGTTTTGCTGGGCATACCCTCCGCCCTGAGCTTCACCCCTGTGGAACTCAGCATCGGCGGCATGCCTTTCCTTGACTGGATCGATCAGATGGTCGGCACCCAGGTCGTCCTTTTTTCCGGCATATTCGGCGCCGGCTTCTTCTGCTGGTTCGTGCCGCCCAGACGCCTCCGCCGCGCCCTGGGCACACACACCCGCTACTGGGAACTACGCATCTACATCATCGGCCGCTGGCTCCCCTTCGTCGTCATCGCCTGGTTGATCATTACCCGCTTTATCTGAGATACCAAGAATAGGACGTAGCAAAGTACACGTTGTGATTTTATGTTATTGTGCAACCTGCAAGTAAAGGGTGTAGTTCTGATATTACCGATCTTGTCAATTCACAACCAAGCGTAGGAGCGAACCTTGTGTTCGCCCGCGTGGGTGGGTTTTCCCACCCACGTCATCCCTGCGAAGGCAGGGAACCAGTTCGTTGATGTAACATGGGATACCGTTACCAGGCCTTGCGACCATGCGCCACAACATGCAGGTTTATTGCTGTATTGTTATGTTTTCGCATAATACTATATTCCTGCCTGCGCAGGAATGACGATGTGGGGATTCTCAGGTGTTTTATTGTAAAAAATCACAGATTTTTTGCACCAATAGTCTTTTTCGCTATACTGAATGGGAAAAACGATTCGAAAATGCCTGATAACGTAATGACTTGGCGGTAATATCAGAACTACACCCTAATTAATTAATGAATGATTTTGCAAGGAGATAGCCGTGAGAAGATCCTCGGTTCAACGGATTGCGTGTTGGTGTGTTGTGTTCAGTGCTATTGCGTTTGGGGCGCCATCAAGCCTGGGGATTGTGGCTTCCGCTGAGTTGGCGAACCTCTTCCGGGAGGACCCCGATCCCATACAGGGGTTGGAGGCCTTTGTGGAGCGCGCGGGCATCAAACCCTATGATCTGTTCTGGCGGGAAGACGGCCTGATGACTACCCGGGTCATTTTCAACGATCGCAGCTTTGGCACGGAAATCTGGATGCTGGACAATTCTCCCGTGATAGACAACAATTCTACTGCTTCGTACTGTTCTGCATGGAATACTGACGGTTCGATTATCATGTTGGATGGCGTCCGTGAGGATGAAGAAGGGTCGAATCAGGGCTGGTTGATGAACAATGACTTCAGTCGACTTCGACGACCGCCCATATCAGGTATTTCAAATTTGAGGAGTCATGCGTGGGATTTGGAAGATCCGGACATCTTCTTTTACCACAATTCAGGCCAGCTATTGGAATGCAATGTGCGTACTGGTGAAGTGCGTGCCGTGGCTGAGTGGGAATCGTATCCCAGGGAGCGGGTGTATGGCTTGACCAAGGACAACCGTCACATCTTCCTGGATACGCCGAATGGCGGCATGTGGGTTAGTTATGAACCTGGCGAGGAAACCATTCCTCGGCTAGGACTGATCGATGGGCGTCCCGAGGCGCCAAACGCCGAAGGGAGCGCGCCGCACCCGCATGATGCCAACAACCGCCTGATCCTGGAGCCCCCCGAAGATTGGCGCAATGTCGTATCGGACACGGAAGAGTGGGGACCGATAATCAAAATTCGGGTGGGACTGTTGATTGACCGGGAAACGGGTGAAATCGAACCGGTGATTGCTCCGGTGATCGGCAAGGATGCTTACCTCAGCGCTTTTGCAAGTGGCCGTATTAATTTTCCAACCGGGGAAGGTTGGGACGAATACTGGATTCATACCAGCGATGACCTGGACGAACTGTTCGACATCTATCGCTATTATCCCACCATGACCCATGGACATGAAAGCCCATCTCCAGACTATGTGTACATGGGAAAAGACGCTACCCCGGCGCGTTTGATGCGAATCCGAAACATGGCGGCGGGACCGGAAGAGAGTCCGCTTGAAG
>SKJD01000320.1 GCA_007116095.1 Candidatus Hydrogenedentota bacterium | reverse complement strand
GCCCGGCTCAGCAGGGCCTCGTGTCCGCCTTGATCCATGAGCTGGTTGCGCCGGTCCATGAAAATGGCCAGGTAATCGTAGTCCTCGATGCCGTCACGGATGATTTCCCAGCGGATGGAGTTGACAGGGCCGTGCGCGCCGGGATAGACCAGGAAGCCGTCGCCGTTTACCGGTGTGATGTCCAGCAGGCTCTGCCAGGGGTCCTGCCCGTTCTCGGCGAAATTCACGTTCCAGTAGTGCATCCCGCGCACGCCGAGCGCCCAGGCATGCCAGAAGAGGATGCGGTGCTCCATCGCGCCGAAGTCCAGGAAGAAGTTGCCGTAGGGACGCGGCGGCATGTGGTTGACATACCACCATACTTCGCGGCCCTCTGAAATCTCGGTCAGAATCTCGCGATTGTGCAGGGTGTCAAAGACCTGGGCATGGACCGACCAGCGGTCCAGCACCGAGGGGATAAAGGGCGACAACCCGAAAGTGCTCACCATGATCGGGATGTCCGGGGCCAGGTCCTTCCAACGCTGCATCGTTTCCATCAGGCGCGGCCAGGAGGGCTCGTGAGGCTCGTGCGCCAGGTGGACGAAGCTGCGGTTTTGCAGATCGTTCCGCACCACCCATTCGTTGGCCATCCGCAATTGCTCCGGCACTTCCAGCAGCGAAGACGGAACGGCAAAGGTCGTGGCGCCGCCACGCAGCAGCATGTCGAGTTCGCCTTCAAAATTCCGCAGGGCGGCCTGGTAGTTGGCGCTCTCAGACGGAAGCCGGGTCAGGTCGCGCAGGGTCACCCGGTGCTCCAGGGCGTTCAACAGATACGCTTCCTTCAGGTCCTCCAAATCCGGATTGCCGCCCCGGGTCCGCGCCCCTTCCAGCGCCGCCTCGGGCCAGAAGCCGAAGTCGGTCTTGAGCGTTGGCGATACCGGCAGGGTGAAGTCATAGACCTGCACCTCTAGCCAGAGTTCACGGGTATCCATGCCGGTCCCACTGATTTCGACCGGGCCGCTGTACGTACCCGGCGGCAATTCCGAGGACGCATAGACCGTCAGCCAGACTGGAGCCGCCCGGTTGGCGCCGACATTGAAGGGGCTGTGCGGAGGCAAGGCGTCGGGCCAGGCCCCCGTCGGACCTTCGTAGTGGCTGGGTATGGTCACATCGTGGTATTGGACGTTGTAGATTTGAATGTCCGAGGCGGGTATGCGTGTGCCGTGCTCGGGATTGATCAGGTCATTTGCGCGCACCCGCACATTGCGCAGGGTGTTGCCCTCCCCGGGGCGCAACACAATCTGGAACGACTCCCGCTCCCGACGCGCCAGGCGTATCCGGTAGCCGGGGTTCACCGAGGCTCCCGAGGCGACGCGGTCTTCCGGAAAGACCTTGTGGGCCGAAGGCTCAAACCAGATTTCCGGATCGCCGGCGACGGCCAAGGTGCGGTTCAGCGTCCGACTGCCCCGTTCCAGCGCAAACGGCGCATCGGTCCAGGGCGTCATTGCTTCGGAAGCGGGATTACCCACCACAAATTGCGTATCGATACCGCCATGGGGGGAGTTGGTGTCGCCGCCCAAGTCGACGGTGCTGCCGTCCGGCCTCCGGATTTGCGCCAGAAATTCATAGACGCCCTCGCCCGGGGCCTCCCAGGTATACGTGCAGCGGGCCAGGCGGTTGGGATCGACGCTGAAGCGTTTGGTGTCCAGGCGCCAGACCCGGCCATTCGGCGCAATGACCCGGGCGTGAACTTCCAGGTTCTCCATCGGCTTCACCGCCGACAGGAGCAGGGTCAGGGTGTCGCCTTCGCGGTCCAGTTGCGCGGCGAGTTCATCGGTGGCGAAGTCCACCTTCTGTAGCCCCCGCACCGCATTCAGCCGGTACACGGTTTCCCAGTGCCCGCCCGGTTCCAGAAGAGAGGGCACGAAGTTGGCCTTGAAGCCCCGGTCGATCTCGGGCTCGTCCCAATAGCCCAGGAAGGCGTGGGTCTGGCTGGCGTTGAAGACGGCGTACAGACTTTCCTGCTCGACCGGGTCCGTGGCGGCGATCCAGTTGCGTGCGGCGGGGAAATAGGCGGAGCGTTGCAGCCGCTCCAGGCCCGCTAGCGCCGGAATATCGATCCGGTCGCGGGAATCCGTGCTGCCGCCCGGCGCGATGTGGCTGCGCACCCACGGCGCGATCCACTGCCGTTCCTCGCCCCGGTTCTCCACCCGCCAGGTCACCCGCATTGACGCCTCGTCCGGCATCGGCTCCATCGTGCGGATGACATGCAGGTCCTGAATGTTCGGGCCATCGCAGTCGTAGCTGAAGCGCACGACCGGGCGGTCACCCACGTTGTCCAGAATCTCCAGGCGCTCATTCAGGCGGCGGTTGGGCACGTAGTAGCTGCCGACGCCGAAACCTTCCTCCAGCAGGCTGTTGCTGCCGGCGAGGTTGCTGACGGTGGCGCGCAGGCTGAAATGGGGGATGCCGCCGCCCTCTACGGGGGAAATGGTGAGGTCCAGGTAATGGCCCTCAATTTCCAGATCATCATCCACCACCATGGCGACAGCGCCGAGGCATAGCAGGAAGGCGCAGCCCGGTAGTAATAAGCGCAGCATGGCGCCGGGCAGGGTAAAGACCGATCGTGCAGACATCATAACTCCTTGGTGTTTTCAACTC
>SKJD01000337.1 GCA_007116095.1 Candidatus Hydrogenedentota bacterium | reverse complement strand
AGTTCCGCGTGTTCTCTTTGAGTTTCGTCACACGGCTTTCCGGATCATTGATATTGCCGAATGCAATGGCCCCGGAAGGACAGGCCGACTGACAGGCCGTGACCACTTCACCATCGTAGATGCCGCGGTTTTCCAGCTTGGCGTCTACTCGGGCCTGATTGATCCGTTGCACGCAGTATGTGCATTTCTCCATCACGCCGCGGCTGCGCACCGTGACATTGGGATTCCGCATCAACTTTAATTGAGGCGTATCATGATCGGCGTACTTGAAGAAGTTGAATCGTCGGACCTTGTAGGGGCAGTTGTTCGAGCAATAGCGCGTACCGACACAGCGGTTATAGACCATCTCGTTGAGGCCTTCCACCCCATGCACCGTGGCGCCCACTGGACAAACCGGTTCGCAAGGCGCATTCTCACAATGCATGCATGGTACCGGCTGATGCACCACTTCGGGTTCCCCATAGAGGTTCCCCTTGAAATAGCGGTCCACGCGAATCCATTGCATTTCACGTCCGACCGCGACTTCTTCCTTGCCGACTATCGGAATGTTGTTTTCAGACTGACAGGCCAAAACGCAGACCCCACAACCGGAACACTTGTTCAGATCAATGGTCATACCCCAGGCGTGGCCGTCCCAGGCTTTTTCATCGGGGTTGTATAAAGTGTTGTCCCGGTCCGGAGCGCCCTGACCCTTTTGCTGTGCAAAAGCCGGATTGTCCTGGTAATAAGCCAGCGCGGATTCTCGAATCAGGTAGCGGTCTTCGGCCTTTTGGGCCTGGGTAACCGTGGATTGCTCGATGTTCCAGTGTTCATCCGTACGCGCCAGCAGGGTGCGTCGTCCGGTTTTCACAAGATCAATGCCCGTGGCGAACCAGGGAGAATCGGCCTGCTGCAGATTGAAGGCATTGAATCCTTGATCCTTGCCCACCCGGCCACAGCGGGTTCGGCCATAGCCCAGATGCAGCGTAACGCTTTTTCGGGGATGACCAAATTGCAGGTGTACGCCGGCGGTCACAGTGCGTCCACCCAGGTTGACCTGCACCTCGTCCATGTCGTTCAGGTGCATCTGGCGCGCGGTGTCCGGATGAATGCACACCGCATTGTCCCAGGTCAACAAGGTCAGCGGTTTGGGCAACTCTTGCAGCCAGCCGTTATTCGCGAATTGCCCATCCAAAATCGAAGGGTCCGGGCGAAATACCACGTCCAGCGCGCCCGCTACCGGCACGTAGTTCTGGGCCGGGATGCCCTGTCCGTGGGGCGTCACGGAAAGCCGTGGGTAGGCGCTGTCCGCCACCACACCAGTGGCTAGGCACTGACGCCAGTAATTATCAAAGTCTTCGCCCTCGTAGCGGGCTTCCCAGGCATCCTTGATGATGTTCAGGGGTTGCGTACCTTCACCGCCCAGGGCCACGTCCATCACCTGCCAGGCGCTGCGTCCATTGTACAGGGGCAGAATCAGGGGCTGGACAACCGACAGCGTTCCATCATGTCCACGTAAATCGCCCCAGCTCTCCAGAAAATGGGTTTCCGGAATTACCCAATGGCAAAGCCAGGAGGTTTCGTTCTGAGCAGGCGCCAAACATACCCGCAAGTCTACCTGGTCCAGGGCGCCCTCAAAATCCAGTTCTGCAGGCGTGTTGTATACGGGATTGCCGCCCAGGATGATTAATGTGCTTACTTCGCCGGCATGCATCTCTTCCACAAGCGTACGCAGGGAATCCATATGATCCTGGGGGTCGACCGCCACCGTTTCGATGTAAGTGACAACACCCGCTTCTCCCGTGACGCCCAGTTCATCGTTGATCAAGTGGACCAACGCATGCACCACCGGCGGTTGATGCGCTCCGGCAGTGACTACCCCTTTGTTTCCGGCGGCGCGCAGATCGTGCACCAAAGCATTCAACCATCTTTCCGGGACAGCGCCGGCGGCTTCATCCGCGGCCTCGACACCGGAAACACCCAGACGACTCGCCACCAGGCGGGCGACTGTTTCAATATCAGGATGGCGCAGGTTAACCTTGTGATCCGCCTGCCCACCGGTTAACGATGGCGAGGCTTCCGCCACATACAGGCGCGACATACGATTGCCATTGTGGTCATAGTCCCGGCTCTTGGCAAAGTCCTGGGCATACCGCACATGCGCCGGACCGGTATGTAAAAAGTCATCATCCAGCGACACAACCACATCGGCGTCGGCAAAATTTATCAGCGTGTCCACGGCGCGGCCCAGCACCATACGGGCGCCTTCATGCTTGTTGCCTGAATTGATGGGCTCGTACTGATGCCAACGCGCTTCGGGGTACTGCTCGAGGAGTTGCTGTATTTGCCCGGCCAAAGTCGGCGAAGTCACTGCGCCGCTCAGGATACGGAGTCCCGCACCATTACGCACGCTTTCTTCGTTCAAGGCATTTCCCAGTTCGGCGGAAAAACGGCTCCAGGTGCTCAAGCGCCCCAGGTGCAGTACGGTATCCAGCCGATCAGGATCATAGAGGTCCAAAATGGCGGCCTGAAGATGCTTGCTCGAGGCTCCCCGGGTTGAGGGGTGCTCACTCAAGCCATCCAGCTTGGTCGGACGGCCCTGGAAGCTCGTCGCCAACACGCCATACCCATACCCGCCCAAAGGCATTGCCGTGGCGTAGTAGTCAAATTT
>SKJD01000176.1 GCA_007116095.1 Candidatus Hydrogenedentota bacterium | reverse complement strand
CCGTTGGGCCGGTGTTCGAGCGGTTCGTCCAGGATCACTTCGACCGGGCCGGTGTAATCCGTGCCCAGACCACGGTTTATCTGGTCATAGCTGTGCGTGCCCCAACCGGTCACGCCAAAGCTCTGGCCGCCGCCATCATAGGCCCAGTAATGGCCCCAGCCCCGGTGGATTTGGGAATGGTAGGGACGGAACTCGGCCTGGTTGGTCCAAATATCCCACCAGCCTTCGGTTCCGCCTTCGGGCAGGGGTTCTTCCTGACTGGCGTCCCAGTGCCTGGGGCCCATGAAATTCGGAGCCAGCACGGTGTGCACCCGGCCGATGGCGCCGTTCTTGACCAGATCACTGGCCCACAGGTTGAGCGGGATCGAGCGCTGTTGCGAACCAACCTGCGTCACCCGGTCGTACTTGCGGGCGACGTTCACCATGTGACGGCCTTCGGCAATGGTTAGCGACATGGGCTTTTCGATGTAGACGTCCAGTCCGGCGATCATCGCGTCGCAGGTGATGCTGGCGCGGGCATGGGTCGTAGTGATCACCATGACGCCGTCCAGCTCTTCCTTCTCAATCATCTCGCGGTAATCGAGGTACGGGGTCCAGCCATGCTCATCGCCCAAGGCGCTCATGGCGGCGTCCAGCCGTGGCTTGAAGCAGTCACAGGCGGCGACAATGTCCACGTCGTCCAGGCGCAGGGTGTCGCGGGCAACACCGTTGCAGCGTCCGCCCAAGCCAATCAGGCCAATGCGCACGCGGTCATTTGGTCCGGGCTGGGTCATGCCCAACGCCCGACCGGACATAATCATTGGGGCTGCCGCGACACTGGCGGCGCCGGCTTTCAGGAAATCTCTTCGGTTCATTACACCTACCTCTGCGAGAAGCGAATGTATCGCCCCTCCTGTTGCTGTGTTGGCGGCGGGCGGTATGCCCAACCTGCCCGCTATGCGTCCAGCCCGCCATACACCTGCGGGACTGTCATTTCGCAAATTAACAGGATGCGGTTAAGGGCGATGAATCGGGCTTACATGACAAGGTGCGCGGCGTTGCATTGCCCCTGATCGACTGATTGGCAGGCAGCCCTTGATATATTTGCAAGCACGATGATGTCAGCGCGGTATTCATGTCCTGATCCTTTACCATAAACGTTTTAGGGATAAACTTACAAACCGCATTTCCCCGAGGCGACGGGTCGAATTTTTTGCCGGTTATATGCTATTATTTATGCGGCGCCGGGGGAATCGCCACTTTGAGCCTGTTTTAACACATTCCTGACATCGGGTAGGCATTGTCCGGCGTTTCTACAATGGCCTGCATCGCCCTCTTATGTGCCTTTCTCCGATGCCTGTAGCATTTTACCCCATTGACCAATTCAGGAAAGATTTTGCGCATGCAAAATACACGTATTATAGGTACTGGCCATTATCTGCCAGAACGCATATTGACCAACCAGGAAATGGAAAGCTTCGTCGATACGACGGACGACTGGATTCGGCAGCGCACCGGAATCCATCAGCGCCATATCGCCGCGAAAGACGAGGCGGTCTCGGATATGTCGGCGGTGGCGGCCCGGCGCGCCATTGAGAATGCCGGTATTGCGCCCGAGGAAATCGACTATATTATTTGCGCCACATTGACCCCGGATATGGTGATGCCATCCGCTGCCTGCTTTCTACAAAAACATCTCGGAATCAGGCGTGTAGCGGCCGTGGACATCAACGCCGCCTGTTCCGGCTTTATCTATGCCCTGGAAATGGCCGATGCCCTGATCCATTCCGGCCGCTACCGCACGATCCTGGTGGTTGGCGCAGAGAAGATGTCCAATCTGCTGGAGTGGAACAAGCGGGATACCGCGGTGCTTTTCGGTGACGGCGCCGGTGCGGTGGTGGTGCGGGCAGGGGAAACGGTGGACGATCAAGGAGCCGTTCTCCCCGGCATCCTTTCGGTATTTTCCACAGCCGACGGCGCGGCTTGTGATCTGCTCTATGTGCCCTACGGCGGATCGCGCTACCCGATTACCCCGGAAAATGCCCAGGAAATCGAACCGGGCATTATCATGAACGGACGCGAACTCTACAAACGGGCTGTCGTTGCTTTCGGCGAGGCCATCGCCGAAGCCTTGAAGCAGGCCGAGGTCGACCCGGAAGAAATAACGATTTTTATTCCTCACCAGGCCAACGTCCGGATCATTGCCTCGGCCGCGGGACGCCTTGGCATGCGCGAAGACCTGATCTACCTCAACCTGGACAAGGTGGGTAATACTAGCGCCGCCTCCATTCCCATTGCCCTGGATCAAGCGGTACAAGACGGGAGTTTGAAAACCGGAGACATGCTCTTGCTGGCGGCCTTCGGCGCGGGGCTGACCTGGTCCTCAGCCGTTATTCGCTGGTAGAATGACAGCAAGCGCCGCTTGCTGTCACGAACCGAATTGCGATGTTCCAACGAAGGTCTCCACTGCATGAAGCTACATCGGTTAATTCCGACATCGGCCCTACCCCTGCTTTTAGTTGTCTTGGGCTTGGCCTATGCCGGGGCGCAACAGGAGCCCTCCCTGCTGCCGACCCCGCCGGTTTTGGATGCGCTGCCAACGCAGCCTCCACCACTCGAAGCACCGGAAACGCCTCCCGATACGGCTGGCGCCGCCGAGGATACCGCCGGGCCGGATGAAATCACCACAGCGCCGGAGGACCCGACTGTAGCGGAGGAGTTGGAGGAAGCGGAGGGAGCAGAGGAAGCGGAGATTGTGATCCCGGAAACACTGCCGGAATCTGCCTACCCGGGGAGTGTGGGCGATGCCGACGGCGCTCCGGATGACGCGGACGATCCCATCGCGCCGCCTGCGCCTGACCCAGCCCCTGCTACGCCTTTTGATCCCGACGCCCTGGAAGCCGATCCGCAATTCCGGCAAATATACACGGCTCCATCTTCACTGGTTCGGGGGCGTCCGTTGGTGGCGGTCTGGATGAATGGCGTTGGTCCCTACGCCTTCCTGCTCGACACCGCCCTCCGCCGCCCGATTGTCGCTTTGGAAGTGGCGGAATACCTGGGACTATCGGGTTCCATGAGCTATCTGGAAACAGAAGACCATGCCGGGAATCCCTTTGTCGCCACGGCGGTCCTGATTGAATCCTTCACCTTTGCCGGCATGCCGGATCATGCGGAAACCGCCGCCATCATGGACCTGAGCCCCTTGTCGGCCCGGCTGGGTACACGCATCGCGGGGATTCTGCCCGCCTATCAACCCGGTTTTGAGGTCAGCATAGATTTTGAAAGCCCCAGCGTCACCTGGCGTCCATTGAGTGAAGCCCAGCTCCAGGGGCCCGACTCCCACACCGCGCTGACGGCCATCGGCTCCGCCGGGGCGCCCCGGGTCAACGTGCGGGTGAATGGCGGTGAGAGTATCCCCATGGTGGTGGACCTGAACCTGCCCAGTGCCGTGGCCCTTCCCGAGGACCTGCTCTACGCCTGGAACGCCCTGGACGACATGACGCCGCGTCTGATGACGGTGGCCTCCGCCTGGCAGGGCGACACACAGATTCGTCTGGACAGCATTCAGACCGCCGGGGCCCAGTTACGGCGTCCCATCTGCCGGGTATTGCCGGCGGAGGAACAGGCGCGTCTTGGGCTGGATTTTCTGCGACATTTTCGCGTCACCCTGAACTACGAGTTTGGCCTGTTGCGCCTGGAACGTCCCGGGAACACCGTCCTGGAGGCCGCGCCCCTGGTCGGTTACGGCGTTTCCCTGGCGCATGTCGCTTTCGGTTATTGGCAATTGCACGTCGCCAATAATTCTTCGGCCTTTGAGGCGGGCCTGCGCAGCGGCGACTATATCGTGGGCATCAACGATCAGCCTGTCAACATCGGCTACTGGGCCGACAGCGGCTACCAGTTTATCTCCCGGCTCCTGCGTGCGGAAGAAGGCGATACCATCGCCCTGCACACCATGCGCGACGGCGTCCCGTTCCAGAGCTACCTTATGGCCCAGCCCCTGTTACCCTGAGGCCAGGTGGTTACACGCTTTGCGCTGACATGCACTCCCACTGAGCGGTTCCGATTTCCTTGATCCGCTCGTCCGGCCATTTTTCCAGGTAATGGTAGCCGGGGTGCGGACCCGCCTTGTAGGGATCATTGAACTTGGCGTTATAGCAGCAGATCAGGCTCCAGCGAGGCTTGTCGCTGTGGTTCTGTTCTGAGCTGTGCAGCAGGTTGCCATGGAAGAAGAGGGCCGTTCCCGGTTCCATCTCGCAATAGACCAGCTCCAGGCGCTTCAAAGCTTCTTCCACGCGCTCCAGGTCCGCTCCGGTCTGATCATTGTCTTTGCCCACGGGGCCATGGTCGATGCGTCCCATCTGGTGTGAGCCGCGAATGACCTTCAGGCAGCCATTCTCACGGGTAGCGGGGTCCACGGCGATCATGACGCTGGCCATATGCGGAAAAAGACACCCGTTTCCATACCAATAGCCGTAGTCCTGGCGCCACTCCCAGGCACCCCCGGTTCGAGGCTCTTTTAACATCATCTTGTGGTGGTAGTGGTAAACCTCATCACCCAGCATCTGTTCCATGCGATCGACGATGCGTCTTGAATGGACCACGGCGCTGTAAATGGTGTCGTCGTCTAGCTCATTCCACAAGGTCAGCTTCGTTTCCCCACCCTTCGCATCGCTACGCAGCGACGCCGCCGCCTGAAGTTCCCTGTCCCGTCGGGCGATATCCCGGAGCAAATACACCTCTTCCTGGTCGAGTAGGCCGCGGCGCAACAAATAACCGTCATTTTCCCATTGCTGTCGTTCGGAGAGCGTCAATACAGTTTGCATCATACCGGCATTTCCTTCCACCAGTCGTGGGTTGTTTTCGGTACGCTACGTCTGAAAATATGTGCAAGGAAGTTTTGATTGTAACACATTGCCGCAATACGCACTATTCCTGCCTATCCATGGACGGAGCTTCAAATAGATATGCGCATTCGGTCAAAGCTTGTTGGATTTGCATTGCACAAGGGACTATCAGCACAATGGTGCAAGTAACACGGGCCAGGCCCGTCATGGTGGCCAGACAACAGGAAGCAAACTCAATATGGCGTTTCGGTTTTTCAGGCGATTACGCATTGCCCCGGGCTTGTCGTTAAATTTTAGTAAATCCGGCCTTTCCCTGTCGGCGGGCCCGCGTGGCGCAAAGGTAACGGTGGGGCCGCGTGGCGTGCGGAATACGGTGGGGCTCCCGGGAACAGGGTTGCACCATACCCAGCATCAGGGCTGGAACAAAAAAGAGCGTCGCCCGCGCAATACCCCCGCGGAGCAAAAGCAACAGGCAGCCCCAACCCCGGAATCGGTCCTGACCCTTTCACGGATGCAACGCCTTTTCAAGTCCTCGGAGGAATGTGCGCTCATCGACGGGGCGTTAGCGGCCTTGCGCGGCGAAGACGACGAAGCGCTGGCCTATCTGGAGCATGCATCAAGCAGCTTCGCGGACGCTGGTTTTCTGGGCGGCGCTCTCAATTTCCGCCGGGATGACTACCGGGATGCACACCACTTTCTGGAGCGGGCCTATGACAACCGCGCCGACCTGGGGAAATTCTTCGTTAATTACGGTCTTGACCTGAGCCTGATGGTGCACCTGACTCCGGAGCTGAAGGTCCCGGTCTATCCGAACGAGACGGGTGTCCTCCTGATGTTGACGGAGGTCTACCAGCATTTTGGGCACTTGGAGGGCGCTGAATATTGCTTGCAGACCCTCCTGAAGCAGTCGCCCGACGACTTGGTGGTTAAGCTTTCCGCCGTGGAGTTCTTTGAACAGGTCTATCGGGGGCAGAAATCGGCCTATAAATCTATAGTGGCGCTGACCGATGGGGTAAAAAATGAATCGGCCATTCACGCGGCGCTGATGCTCTATAAGGCGCGCGCCTTGCGCGGTCTGGGCCTACCCACGGCCGCCCGACAAACCCTGACCGACGCCCTGCGCCGAAAAAAAGACCGTCCGCAGGATCTGCTGAACAACCTGGCCTATGAGCGGGCGCTGGTCTACGAAGAATTGGGACGGAAAAGTCAGGCTCGCAAGGATTTGGAGCGCATCTACGCCCTGGACCCGGACTTCGAAGATGTCGCTCGGCGGCTGGACCTTTTATGACGGCAATGGGGACAGGGCGTGTATAACCCCACGAAGCACTGTACAAAAAAAGCCCAAGGCGGGCATTGACTATTGGGTCAATGCCTGCCCCGGGCATATAGCTTTGCGATTAACTATGCTTAGAACATCGACACCAGATTTGCGAAGGCGCGGGTCGCCGGGAAATCACCTGGGAAGCGCACGAATTCCACATGGCCATCCATAAAGAGCACGTTGGTGCCCCCCGGCACGTGGCTGAATTCGGTTGTGGCAATGCTGATCAAATCAAACATCACGGGGATACTCGATTGGGCCTCGGCAGCGGCGCCGGGGTTGTTGATGTCCGTGATGAAGAAACGCTCCACGCCGTCCCGGGTACGCGGTATGCTAATAAACTCACCCCGGACGTCACGGTCGTAGGAGGCTCCAGGGTCCAGGGCTACCTGGGCCACGATCGTGCTGAGCTGGGTGATCAGGTCGGGACTGATCCACGGACCGATGGCCTGCTGCGCATTCGCCAATTGCGCCAGCGCCTGATCATTGGGATCGGCGTCATGGCCGATTTCCGCTTGCCCGGAGAGGTAGTCCTTGCCAGGCCGTCCGGTGAGCGCCCAGGACAGGTACATATAGGATTCCGCCGTGAAGGCGCAGGGATCCGGCTGTGAACGGCCGGTATCCCGGAGTACATTCTGATCAAACCAGTGGCCCGAGCCTTCCTGCAGGGCGCGATCGCCGTCGGCGTCGGAGGGACAGATCAGGACCGATGGATCATTGAGGTAGTCCGGGTACATGGCTGGGCCGTAAAAGACAAACTCCACGTCTCCGCCCTGGGTCGTGGGCTGGAAGGGGTTCTTGTAAAAGCAGTCGCGATTGCCGGGATCATTGGCGTAGGTTTCCGGAAAGCCCAGAGTGGGTTGGCCGGGGCCGGCCTTGGAAAGTTGGTAGTTGATGCGGTGCGCCATGGGCGGGTACATGCCTGCCCGGTTTTCACCGGAGTACATGCGCAACGACAATCCGATCTGCTTCAAGTTGTTCGCACAGGAGGCCCGCCTTGCCGCTTCCCGCGCACGGGCCAGGGCAGGCAACAGGATGGCGGCCAGGATGCCGATGATGGCGATCACGACCAGCAGCTCAATCAAGGTAAATCCACGACGCTTCAACATGACATATTCTCCATTCTGCAAACATGGTTTGCGATCCAAGGTTGGAATCCCCAATGAAGCAAACCGGGGTTTGCAATCAAAATGGGTTATTTCGTACGGTACAACCACAAAACCGGTTTGGCTGTATCGTATAAGCACGCATTAAAGAAAAGATCGCAACAGGCACATTGCGGGCGTTCGAAATAAACGGTATTAAATGGGATCCGTATTAGGGAGATCAGGCATGGATCGGCATAGCAAGTACGCGTTTCATGTGCTTCATCCCCCGATGAAACTGTCATTGCCTGGAAATATGAAAAGCTCCAAAAGTTATGGATACTTTTCCCCCGGCTTTATTTTAACCGATGCAAGTTAGGAAAATAAACCATTTTTTTCGGGTTCGGGTTCTTGAAATTCGCCATGTCGGAAGCTTGAGGGGTATACAATGAAGCATTATTGTGTGGAAGCGAAACGGTATTTGGGACGCCATGTGCTGGTTTTGGCGCTCCTGATGGCTGGCTGCAGCGGGAATGGCGCACAACAGGCAGAGGCCGAAACCCTGTCGGCGGCGGAACTCATCCAGTGGACGCCGGGGCTGTTGAGTACGCGGCGCGCCCCGGTGGACCTGAGCTACTTGAACCACAAGCCCGCAGGGAGCAAAGGGCCCGTGCGCGTGGAAGGGGACGGTCTGGTCTTCGGCGATGGGAGCCCGGCCCGTTTCTGGGGTACGAACATCGCCGCTTACGCGCTCTTTGAGGAAGACAAGGCGGTGGTGGAAGCTCAGGCGCGGCGCATTGCCCAGCTCGGGCACAACCTGGTCCGCATTCACCACCATGACTCCACGCGCTGGGTGCGGCCGACGGTCATAGATCAGTCCCGGGAGGATTCCCGTCACCTGGACTCCGAGGCCATGGCGCAACTGGACTACCTGATCCACTGCCTCCGGGAGGAGGGCGTCTATATCTGGCTGGACCTGCATGTGGGACGCCAGTTAAAGCCCGGTGATGTGGATTCGGAGTGGGGGCATATTGAAGGCTTCGAGGAAATAGCGCGGAAAGAAGGCTCGCTGGTGGGCTTCAACTACTACAATAAAGCCATTCAGGGCTTGATGGTGGAATTCAATGCGCAATACCTCAGCCATGTGAACGCCTATACCGGCCTGGCCTACAAGGACGATCCGGCCATCATGGGGCTATTGATTACCAACGAGAACGACCTGACCACCCATTTTGGCAATCTCATGCTTCCGGATAAGGACAATCCGGTACACAATGCCTTGTTTGACGCTTCGGTGCGCGCATTTGCCGAGACGCACGGGTTGCCCTATAACCGGACCTGGCGCACCTGGGAGCCCGGGCCCAGCAAGATTTACCTCAATCACCAGGAATCCCGCTTTAACCGGCGCATGCTGGATCACCTGCGGGACTTGGGCGTTACGGCTCCCATCGCGACGACGAACCAATGGGGCAACAACAGCCTCTTTTCGCTGCCGGCGCTGACCATGGGGGACGTTATTGACGCGCACAGCTATGGCAGCAGCAATTTTTTGCAGACCTCCCCGCACGACACCGCGCATTTCGGGCACTGGATAGCCGCCGCCCAGGTGTATGGCATGCCACTGACGGTGACCGAGTGGAACGTGCCGCATCCGGCTCCCCGGCGTTTCACAGCGCCGTTATATGTGGCCGCATTGGCGAGCCTGCAATCCTGGGATGCGATGATGCTCTACAACTATACCCAGCAGGGACTAGGGCCGCCCATCAACATGCACAAATGGTCCACCTGGTCGGACCCCGCACTGACGGCGCTGATGCCTGCGGCGGCCCTGGCTTATCGAGAGGGACATATCCGGCCGGCGGAGCAGCATTATTGCCTGCTACTGGACCGGGAGCAGCTCTTTTACAATGCGGTGAACCCTGAAAGATCGGCGGCGCTGCGCAGCCTGGCGGAGCAACATCGGCTGAGTATCGGTCTGCCCGGGACGCCGGAGTTGCCTTGGTTACAGCCGACGGAGCCGGGGCCGGAGGTGACGGTAATCCGCGACCCAAATCAAACTTTCCTGGAAAGGGGTCAGATGGAAATTCATTCTGACACCGGAGAGTTGTACCGAAATTGGGAAGCGGGCTACCACACGGTGAATACCGAAAAGACGCAGGCGGCGGCAGGGGCGCTCGGCGGGCGGCGGATCGAACTGGACAACGTGACCGTGATGATGCAAACGCCACATGCCACGGTGGCGGTGAGCAGCCTGGACACCAAGCCCATCGCCGCGTCGGAGCGGCTGCTGATCACTGTTGTGGCCCGAACCGAAGCCCCGGACGGGCGCCTGCCTTTCCGCTCTGAGCCGATGACAGGCGCGTTGCTGCTTCGTGCGAATCCAGGCCTGGCGGCCTATGCCCTCGACGGGGCTACGGGCGATCGGCATACAGTGGGCCTGTCCTGGGACGAGGATGCCGGGGGCTATCACCTGAATCTGGAGGACAGCCCGCCGACCCATTGGTATCTACTGGAAACCACCGCTAGCAAATTACAGTAGACAAAAGAATAGGGTGCAGTTCTGATATTACCGCCAGGTCCATCCTTTACGGGCATTTTCGAATCGTTTTTCCCATTTAGTGGCGCGAGAAAGACTTTTTGTGTAAAAAATCTGTGATTTTTTCAATGCAACACCTGAGAATCCCCACATCGTCATTCCTGCGCAGGCAGGAATCCAGTACTGCGTGAAAACATAACAGGTTCCTCACAAGAATCTGTGCAAAGAATTTGTTGAGATGCATGTGCTAACTCGTGTATTACCAACGGTGTCAAAGCCTTGGAAGGCACGGAGGAAAGCACATGCATCTGAAGGG
>SKJD01000251.1 GCA_007116095.1 Candidatus Hydrogenedentota bacterium | reverse complement strand
CGGATATTTCCCGGTCATGATGCTGGCGCGGGTCGGCGAGCACAAGGGATTGGCCGCATGGGCGTCGGTAAAGCGCATGCCCATTTCCGCCAGCCGGTCGATGTTTGGGGTCTCGTAGAACTCACTGCCGTACGCGCTGGTGTCCATCCAGCCCATGTCGTCCATCAGGATAAAGAGGATGTTGGGCTGTTTTGCGCCTGTCTCCGCCGTCGTAGCGGCCAAAGCCTCCGACATGGAAAACGAGCGGTGCAACAGCGTACCCAGGCCAAACGCCGCCGCCCCCATACCCAGATGCCGCAGAAAGTCCCGGCGTGAAGCCGTGTGCGTGGTCGTCATGTTCATTCCTCCCAATAGCTTTTGCGGAGTAGTTGGGCCGCTGTTAATTCCGGTTGTAGTTGACGCCGGGAATCAGCCGCGCTTCATACTGCTCGCGCAGGATTTGCTCGTGTGCTGCTATCACATCCGCAAAGCGGGCGTCGTCCGCCAGATTCTGCGTCTCCCAGGGGTCCGCTTCCATGTCGAAGAGCAGTTTGACGGGGTGTTCCTTATAGAGATGGCCCTGGCCCGGTTCGAATTGCGTGTGCGTGTCGTCCGCCATTACGAAGGGCTTCTCGGAGTCGCCGGAGAATTCGTAAAACTTCACGTACTTATATTTGTTCGTGCGGATCATGCGGCCGGTCTGCTGGATTTCGGCATAGACATTGTCGGTCCAGTACTCGGGGTCGTCCCCTTCCAGCAGCGGCTTCAGGTTGCTGCCGCGTGCGTGTGGCGGCGCCGGGATGCCCGCATAGGCGCAGACCGTGCTCATGATGTCCACGCCGTTTACGAGGTGGGACGTGTCCACGACATTCTCCACCACGCGGCCGGGACAGGAGATAATGAGCGGGACCTTGACCGACTCGTCGTAGGGGTGCCACTTCTGCACCCGCATGTGGCGTCCCAGGCCTTCGCCGTGGTCGGAAGTGAAGATAACCAGGGTGTCGTCGTCGCGGGACTCCACGGCGTCTAGGATACGGCCAACGTCGGCGTCCACCTTCTCGACCATCCGGTAATATTCGTAGGTATAGTTGCGCCAGTTCCACTCATTGAAGGAACGGACCCGCTGTTCCCGGGGTTCGTCGAAGTCGTAGTCGAAATTGGGCGGGAGCGGGGGAAGGTCATCGCCCAGCTCGAAGACATCCCAGTCTGGCACAAGGGCTTTGCCGCCTAATCCCGGTGTCCAGTAACAGATGTCATGCGGATTCATCAGCCCGGCCACGATGAGGAAGGGATCGCTGTCGTCGTAATTGCGCACAAAGGCCTCGACTGCCCCCGATACCTGGTAGTCGGCGATGTCGCCCGTGCCCCGCGCACCGGCGGGCAGCGTGGTGAAGCCGGGTATCTTGCGGTTACCGGAAATCGTGGGGTAGTTCCACTGCCCACCCGCGTGCCATTTGCCGCAGTAGACCCGGGCGTAGTCGCTGTTTTGTTCGAACCATTGCCCCATATTGGGCACGTCCCGGTCGATGCCGACATTGTTGGTCGTGACCGAGGTCTCAATCGACATGCGCCCGGTGAAGAACGTGCCGCGGGAGGGACTGCATACCGGGTTGGCCACATGCGATTCGAGGAAGGACATGCCCCGCTCGGCGAGCCGGTCCAGGTTCGGGGTTGAGAGCCAGCGGCAGCCGTGGGCTTCGTGCGTGAAGTACCGCTGGTGCGCGCTGATGGTGTCAATGTTCTGCTGATCAGTCAAGATGATGACGATATTGGGCTTCGACGCTGTTTCAGCGCCGGCCATTCTGGGTCGGGGCATACTGCTCAAGGCCACGGCGCCGGTCGCGGCGACAGCGCCGGTCTGTAAAAATTGCCTGCGGTTTAATCCGGTTGCCTGGGGTTGCTTGTTGTCTACAGTCATCCTGATCTATCCTTTCCACATCGGGCGGCAATACGCGGCGCCGTTTGTGCGTTGCTTGGGATTTAAGCTGTTGGGGCGCTCGGGGATGGCGCGGCGGCGGTCCGCATTACTTGCGCGTATTGGGGGATACGGTTACACAATGTTATCGAATACCGACTACCGCGCAATCCCCTGGAGCGACACCCGAAAATTGGTGAATTAAAATTCCTCCCGGAATAATTGCGTTATAGTCGATTTCCCTGCGGGAAAGTGAGCTCGTCCCGACCATTATAATCGGCGCTGACGCCATCCGCCTCGCGCAAGACATAGGCCTCGTTCCCTGTGGTGAGGAAAAGCAGGCGCCCCGCGCTGTCCACCCAGAAGACGGTAGGGATAACGCCCTTGCCGAGGTGTTTGTATAGGGTGAAGTCCTGGGGACCATCTGTCATTTCGATGCGTGCCGCCTCGCCAAAGCTTATTTCCTGATCCAGGTGCACCTCGTCGAATTCGTCAATGAGGGCGAAGGATTGGGCAGTGAGATCCGCGCCGGGCATTCGCTGCACCGCGTCCAGCAAACACCATTTGCAGGTATGCTCACCGGGGATGGGCGTGCGTTTGACCTGGCCGTTGTGGGATTCAATGACGACCTCGCCATTGCGTACGGAAACTGTTTTGTGTTGCCCGCTCAGCAGGTACGGTTCATCCTCGGGAGACAGCGCGATCTTGGAATGGAACTGCCACTGGGTTGGCGTGCTCAGGGTGTCGTTCCGGCATT
>SKJD01000215.1 GCA_007116095.1 Candidatus Hydrogenedentota bacterium | reverse complement strand
TATCTCTGCGCTGGTTGGGCTTGTCTTCGGTATTTATCCGGCCATTCGCGCAGCCGACATGGACCCGGTAGAGGCGCTACGTCACGAGTAAGGCGCAAGCAGGTTCCTCGGAGTAACGAAGCTTGCTTCGTTTGCGCTTAAGGCAGCGTTACGTCACGAGTAAGGCGCAAGCAGGTTCCTGATAAGTAGGCCTCGAATAAAATTACAAGCTACACCAGGCACGTCCCGAGGTTTCGGGGCGTGCTTTTTATTTCTCTCAACTTTTCCTGTTGATTTTGGAAGCGGTATTGGCCCTTCCGCCTATGATATCCTGTTGTCTCGTTTGAGGCTGGTTAATTTGGGCTGGCGCTGTAAAGTGAATCGATAGTATTTTTGGAGTGTTATTTCGTGTCTGAGTACATATTTCGTGGTGTAAAAAATAAGGACGAGCAACATTGGGCCAATGACCTGATGGCGAAGGTGCATTCCCGGGATTATTTCGAGTCCCAACGCTGGATCGACAGTTTTGGCATGGGCTATCCAGGCTTTGAGATGGAGCATACGCGGATAGCGATGACCAGGCAAGAGATCATCGGCGCTTTGCGGCTCACGACCGACACCATTCGGATAGGTGAGGCGCGTCTGCGCATGGGGGGCTTTGGCTATGTCACCACGGCCGGAGCCCATCGGCATAAAGGCGTGTCCCGTGACATGATACGCGATACACTTCACTATATGTATATGAACAACTACCACGCCTCCATGCTGTTCGGGATTCCGAACTTTTATCACAAGTACGGTTTTGCCACCTCGATCGGGGAGTATGCTACCTATATTGACACCAGCGAGGCCGAGGCCATTGACCCGCCGGACTATACCTTACGGCAGGGCAAACCGGGCGACATCCGAGCGATCCAGAAGATGCATGACGCCAATGACACGCGTACGGCCTGCTCGCTGATCCGGAATGCTGCGCATATTTCCAATCGTTGGGAGCAGTGGAAGTCACTCAAGGTAATACAGGATGCACAGGGCAAGGTCTGTGGCTATTTTGTGCCGCGTGTGGAGGACTATGTGCTCCAGGTTGACGAAGTGGGCGTGTTGGATGCAATGGATCATGGAGCGCTACTTTATGCCTGCGCTGCCGAGGCCAGGCAATACAGCCTTTCGCGTATTTGTTTCAATGCCCCGCCGGATTTTCCGTTCATTCGGTACCTGCTCCAATTCGAATCCACGCAGGAAGCCAAGTTCCAGCGGAATACCGGCGGCATGTTGGCATTTATCAACCTTGCCGAGGCTATGGAAAGTATGATTCCGGAGTGGGAGAGTCTCTTGCTGAAGAGTCCGCTGCATGAACACCGTTGCGAGATCACGCTTTGGGTCAACAAGCAGCCGATACGCATCCGGGCGAATATGGGCGCGGTTGATGTGGCTGCAACACCCGGGAAAAACAAGATCAGCTTGAACGCGATGGAATTGATCCACCTGGTAACGGGGTACCGCTACAGCGAAGATATCCTGGATGCCTGTCACCGCATTATTGATGCTCCGGGGCGGCTGCTTTTCGAGACCCTGTTCCCGAAGCGCAATCCTTATGTATGGAAACTGGATCGTTTTTAATTCGAAAATCAAACAGCCGAGGCTCAGACGACGATGTTGTCCGGCTCCAGCAGCGGCACACCCTGTGCGCAGAGGGGGCAGTCTTCCGGTTTCCAGCTTTCCAGATTGAGCTCCGCAAGCGCGGTATACGGTACCGGGAAATCGGCCTTGCCTCCACTGCGGTCAATCAGCACGCCGACACCTGCGACATCCGCGCCTCGTTCCTGCAGATGGGCCAGCGTTTTCTGGACAGAGCCGCCTGTCGTAATGATGTCTTCCACCACGAGTACCCGTGTGCCGGGCTGGAGGCGAAAGCCCCGGCGCATGCTCATACCGCCATCATCGTCTTTTTCCGTGAAGGCGGCTCGGCAGTTGAGATGTCGTGCGGTGGCATAGGCCAGGATGATGCCGCCAGTCGCCGGACCCACCACCAGTTCGATGTGTTTATCCCGAAAACCGTCGGCCAGTGCGCCGCAAAGCAGCTCGGTAATTTCTGGATACTGCAAGACCCGGGCTGCTTGCAGGAAATGTTTGCCGTGACGCCCACTGGCGTAGATGAAATGATCTTCGAGTAAAGCGCCGGCGCTTTCAAAGGCCTTAATGACTTCTTCGCGTTTCATGTGTTCAATTCCTCTTCGATTTTACGAACGGCTTCCGCCGGGTTGGAATGCTTCAGGATGGGACGACCAACGACAATCATGCTGCTACCGGCACGTGCGGCTTCCGCGGGGGTCATGATACGTACCTGATCATCGGTGGCGGCCCAGGCCGGGCGGATGCCGGGGGTAACGATAATGGGATCGGGACCCACCGCCTCGCGAACCCGGGTGATTTCCTGGGGTGAACAGACAATCCCGTGCGCGCCGGAGGCTATGGCCATTTGGGCAAGCCGGGGTACGGCTTCCGCAGCGCTTTCCTGCAAGCCAATTTCCTGGCGCAGCGCTTCATCGGAATGGCTGGTCAGTATCGTGACGGCAAGTATGCGCGTGCTTGTCCCTTTCACAGCCTCCCGGGCCGCCGAAATCATCTTGCGCCCGCCAAGGGCATGCAGGGTAAACAGACCGACCTGCAATGCCGCAG
>SKJD01000301.1 GCA_007116095.1 Candidatus Hydrogenedentota bacterium | reverse complement strand
GCTTGCATGGACTACATCAGACGTCGGGAGATTGCGGAAGACATGGAGCCCGGTTTCCGGGAGCTCTTCGCAGCCGAACCCGACATCAAGGAAAGCCCCGGAGGGCTGCGGGATCACCACACCGCGATCTGGCTGCTGCTGCTGGCGCAGGGACCGGTAAGCCTGGAGGACCTCGAGCGCATTGGCCATATCAGCGCGGAGGAGCTGTTAAATTTTACCGAAAGTATCAATTTTATCTGGCGCCTGCGTAATGAAATGCATTTCCATGCTGGGCGCAATGAAAACCGCCTGAGCTATGATCTGCAACAGCATGTGGTCCAGACCTTCGGTTATGGGGAAGCGTCGCCCAAGACCCTGGATCGCCTGATGGAAGACTACTACGAAGCCGCCAGCCAGATCAGGCATTTCCTTCATGTTGCCATCCGGGTCTGTGAACATCCGATGGAACGCGCAGTGACCGAGGACCCGATTGTCGAGCGCAGCGGCTTCCGCGTGATCGGCAATAAGCTGACCATCGGTTTACAGGACGCCCACTGGTTCGAGGAGAACCCGGTGCGCCTGATGGAGCTCTTTTGGGAGTGTTCACGTCGAAACCGGCCTCTGAGCCTGGAAACCCAGCGTCAAGTCCGGAACAACCTGCACCTCGTCAACGATACTTTTCGGAGCAACGATGTCGTCCGGCGCTTTTTCGTGGCGCTGTGTAACCGGCCGCAACGGGCAGGCTTTGTATTGCGGGAGGCGGCCAATGCGGGGCTGCTGGGCGCGTATATTCCGGAGTTCGCCGCCATTCAAGGCATGATGCGCTACGAGGACTTTCACAGCTACCCCGTGGATGAGCATACCCTGCGCTCATTGGAAGCCCTGGCCGGGCTGGATGATGTCCCGGGCGATATTGGCCGGAGTCTGCGGCAGAACCTGGAGCACGTACGCGATCCGTACCTCATGGTAATGGCGTTGCTCTTTCATGATCTCGGCAAGGTGGAAGGCGAGGCCCATGTGGATGAGGGTTGTCGCCTGGCGCTGCGGATATGCCGCAGGATCGGGATGCCCGAAGACGACTCCGAACGCATCGCCTTCCTGGTGCATCAACACATGACGATGATACACATCAGCATGTACCGGGACACGGACGATCCGGATGTGCTGCAACGCTTTGCCGACCTGATGAAGACAGACGAGCGTCTGCGCGCGCTCTACCTGATGTCCTATGCCGACTTGAAAGGCGTGGGTCCCAATGTCTGGAATGAGTGGAAGGGCGCGTTGTTGCTCAAGCTGTACCTGAAAACCGGGCGGATTTTGCAGGGCGGCTCCCTGTCGGACGCCCAGGAATACTGGAAGCTGCCGAAGGCGGTGGAAGTGGTGGAGCTGGCGCCCAAGGCCCTGCGTCGGAAGGTGCCGGGCTATCTGAAAGGGCTGGGAGCGCGTTATTTTCATGCATTCAGCGCTCAGGCCATGGCGGGCCATTTACAACAGCTTGAAACTGCCCGACAGGCTGCCTTGTCTGTATGGTATGAGTCCACGGATGACGCCCAGGTGAGTCTGATAGGGATTTGCACCCAGGATCAGCATGGGCTGTTTGCAAAGATTTGTGGTTGTTTTGCGACTCATCTGATAGATGTCGTCGGAGCCGAGGTATTTACCACGGCCGACGCCTACGCCCTGGATTTTATTGCGGTCACCGATGCTACCCATCGCAGGCCGCTGACGGAAGACCAATTGGAAGCAGTCAAGCATACGTTAGAGGAGGTGTTGCTCGAGAAAAAGGACGTACGGGACTTTGTGGCGCAATCCAGAAAGCGAATATACGCCCTGTTGCAACCCCGTGTGCCGGTGCGTACCTGTATTGAATTTGATAATGATGCATCACGAACCCACACCGTGATTGATGTGGAATCAGGGGACCGTACCGGTTTGTTGTTTGATATGACCCGAGCATTGTCGCGGATGGGCGTGTATCTGTATTCCGCACGTATCGTAACGGACGCGCGGCGTGTGCGCGATTCGTTCTATGTCCAAAAACGGGGCATGAAAATCGTAGATGAGAGCGAGCAGACCCAAATCCGGCGTGGATTGCACCATGCCATTACATCTGTTACGCCAAAGGAAGAGAACCCTACAGGAGAGTAAATGATGAAGCGTGTTGCGTATAGTCTGTCGGCCTTTTTGCTGCTGGCAGTTTTTTCGATGGATGCCGTGGCCGAACGATCTCCGATACTGCAAGAGCTGGAAGACAGTTTTGTGCGGCTGCACGAAGATGTGCGTCCCAGCGTGGTGAACGTGGAGACAGAGACCCGCTCAGAACAGGAAATGGGCGTCAGCATGGAGGATTTATTCCGCTTTTTCGGTGTACCGGTTCCGGAAGGCGGGCCAGAGCGTCAACCGCGTCCGCGTCAGGGCACCGGTTCTGGCTTTATTTATGACGCCGAAAACGGCTACATCATCACCAACAACCATGTGGTGGCCGATGCCGAAATGATCACGGTGCGCCTGTGGAACGGCAACGAGTATGAGGCCGAGATCGTGGGCACGGACCCGGACACGGACCTGGCGGTCATCCAGATCGACGCGAATGAGCCCCTGGTGGAGGCAAGCCTGGGCGATTCCGACGCTTTGCGCGTTGGGCAGTTCGCCATTGCGATGGGTAGCCCGCGGGGTTTTGAAGG
>SKJD01000050.1 GCA_007116095.1 Candidatus Hydrogenedentota bacterium | reverse complement strand
CTGAAGGAATCGGCCTGGCGCACCGCCATGGTTTTGGAAGCCGCTGTGATTGAGGTCTACGCCCTGGCAACGGACCGTGCTGAACTGGACACCCTGACCAGCTTGCTCCGCCACTACCCGGATCAGCGCCACAGCTACTATTACGGGCTTACCCCGTTGCATCGCGCCGCCCGCGAGGGGCATGCCCCTGTCGTGGAACTGCTACTTGAGCATGACATGGACATCCACTTACCGACCCTGGAGCGCGCCGCTCGCACTGCGCTACAAGAAGCCATACACGCTGGCCATGAAGACGTCACAGCACTACTGCGAGAAGCCACCGGAGCGCCGGAAGATCCGGGAGCGGGAAATTGACTTGCTGCATTTCACTACCACATAATTATTAGTAACAAGGCAACGAAAAGGGAGGGTGAGACATGTTGGGCGCCATTGCCGGGGACATCATCGGATCAGTTTATGAACGCCATCCCATCAAGACCACAGACTTTCCCTTGTTCAATCCCCGTTGCCGCTTCACCGATGACAGCGTGATGAGCATTGCAGTGGCGGTAGCGCTTATGGATGAAGCTGATTACACGGCGACCATGCAACATTATGGAAACTGCTATCGAAAAGCAGGTTATGGTGGGGGATTCCGGCAATGGTTGATGAACCCTGCCCCCACCCCCTACAACAGCTGGGGCAATGGTTCGGCCATGCGGGTAAGTCCCGTCGGCTTCGCTTGCCCGACTATGGATGCGGTCATGGAGGAGGCGGAACGCAGCGCCGCCGTGACGCACAACCATCCCGAAGGCATCAAAGGCGCCCAGGCAACGGCCTTGGCGATCTTCTTGGCGCGCAGTGATGCGAACAAAGATGTCATTAAAGAAATGATTACGACGGCATTCGGTTATGATCTCGATCGTACGCTGGATGAAATCCGTCCGTCCTACCACTTTGATGTGTCCTGTCAGGGCACCGTTCCGGAGTCCATCATCGCTTTCCTGGAATCGACCGATTACGAGGACGCCATTCGCAAGGCCATTTCACTGGGCGGCGACAGCGACACCTTGGCCTGTATCACCGGCGGCATCGCCGAGGCGTATTACCGGGAAATCCCCGAGGCCATCGTCCAATTCGTGCAGGCCAAACTCACCGGGGAATTGTATGATGCGTTGCAGCGATTTCAACGGTTTGCGAACCTGCAAGTCGCACCATGACCGACACGGCAGATCGCGTTAACGGCCTGCTTTTGGGCCTGGCCGCCGGCGATAAAATTGGTGGTCCACTGCACATGGCCCTGTGCCTGGCGGAAAGCCTGCAATATCGACAAAATTTCGATAGAGCGGATATTCAGGCGCGTTATCTAGCCTGGTGGCAAGCAGGCGGCTTTGACACCGGTCCCACCGCAGCAAAAATCTTTACACTGGCGAAAAACGGTTCTCCCTGGGAGGAGTCGGTGGAACAGGTCGATCGGCTTCTTGGTGGGTATACTGCCGGCTGTAATCCGGCGCATCGTGCAGCGCCGCTGGCAATGGCCCACTTTCTCCCGGACGCCCACCTTGCCGCACACGCAGAGGCAGAAGCCCGCCTTACACATAAACACCCCCTGGCGGGCGATGTGGCGGCGGCAGTTGTGCTACTCTGTCGCGCTTTGATCCGTGGTGTAGCCTGGGATGAGGCATGTCTGACAGCCGCACAGGGACGCCATCCGGAAACTCGAGATGCACTCAAACGACACAACGCCGATACCATTGATCCCGGGGGCTATGCACCAGAAGTGTTCCGCGCCGCATTACATTTCCTGGATGGCTTCGAGACCTTCAGCGAAGCGCTGCATCACTCCGTCGATTTTGCCGGTCCCAGCAACTACTGTCCGGTGCTGGTCGGGAGCATAGGGGGCGCACGTTGGGGTACGGCGGTCATTGCACCGGAAGACTACCGGCATCACGAAGCCCTCATGCCCCAGCTCCGGAAACTCTCAGAAGCCCTGGCTAGGGACTGGGAAGCAACGACAAGCTGAGCTCATCCCGTCAATTTCCGTCGGACACGCCCCATTCGAAACCCATTACATCAATCCGGGCTAACAACTCGGCAACCTGCTTCGTCGTCTGGCACATTTCCTGATAATCCCTTGCTGCCGATTCCACCTGAGCCACCCCATCTTCATCGAAGGCCCAGAAAACCAACGCCACGCCCGCACAATCCGCAGCCAGGTATTGCAACATCGTCATCAGGCCGCGGTTGCCCCCGAAGGCGCCACAGCCCCAAAATCCGGTATGGATAACGCATTCCTGCGCCTCGGGATAAAGCCGCGCCGTCTCGGATTTTGCCGCTCGATACCCCGTGTACGCCGTCTGGACAACCTCGCTTATTTCTTCCGCGTTATAGCGTCCATAGCCGCAAGCTGGCGCCGCCATAGCCAGGATATGACTGACGGTAGGCGGCTCAATCAACTGCGTTGCCGCCATAACATCCGCCTCCGGGGCCGCTGCAAAGGCATTGCCATATATCCCCCGGGGACGCCCGGCGCCTGGATTCGGCATGGTATCGATGGCGCAGCGCCGCTGTACCCCCGCAAGCGTCACCGGCGTCGGGCTGCCATCCTCCGCCACCGTGGTGGGAGAAACACCCTCCGCCTGCAAGGCCTCACGCAAAGCGCCCAAGGTGGGGTGCTCCGCCACCTG
>SKJD01000134.1 GCA_007116095.1 Candidatus Hydrogenedentota bacterium | reverse complement strand
TCGCTGTCAGCATGGCAACCCGGGCGGCACGCCGGGACAGGCGTTGAATCAACTCCTGCGCCTGGCGGAAAATCTCTTGCAGGCGGAGAAAGAACAGGCCCGCATCATGCTCTGGGACGACCTGCTACACCCGGACAAGGCGGCAACCTACGGCGTATCGCCCGGCGATCTCAACCTCTCCGGACGCAGCGTGGTGATTGCGCGTGCATTGGATGCGCGCCAATTACGCGACAGCGCGCTCCATGCCACCCGCCGTCATCTGGACATCATGAACCGCAGCTTCCTCCTGCGTCCGGCGGCGAACACGCCCCAGGCCCATTACCACGTGGCAAATCTATTCCCGGCGGATACCCCGAGCTACCGGGGCATACTCATGAACGGCGCCCCCGACAGCCCGGGCTTCCGGATGGGGATGGAAAAGGCCTGGAGCCTGACGCAGCCCCGCCTCGTTTGGCCGGAACGCATGAACTCCCACCTGCACAGCAACCTGTGGCGGCCAACCTATCCCGAGCGCTTGCAGGCCCTTATAACGCATTACAACCGCAACAGCATACAGAGCATCGCGCCGATGGCCGTGCATGAAGGCATACAGACAGCCCTGCAACTGGCGAGCGGTCAGGCGTACAATGACCCCGAAGAAGCCGAGCAGCTCCGCAGTCTTTCGGAAAACATCGCCGAATACCTCAGCCTGGAGTCGGAATACCAACGCAGTGGCGACCATACCCTCCTGCGTCGCTTATCCCGCATCATCAGCACCCAGACGCAACTGGATCCCATGATGGACCGGGAACGGGAGGAACGCATCCTGCAAAATGTTGAAGGCCAGGGTCTCTTCGTGCCCGCCTCGATCCTCTTCGGCGAACAACTGCTCTATTACCGGCGCCAGAACCTGCCACCCCACCTGCAATTGCTGGAAGTACCGGTGCAGCCGGAGTTCCGGGACGAGCTGGGGCAGGTCCGCGCCACGCTGGATTTCGGGGCCGCCGTGGCGCCCATCATGCGCATTGACTACGAAACGGTCGCTGCGGAGCAGGCTCGCCTGTCGGCTGGCAGCAGCCTGAACAACTTGCAGGGTATTGAGACTTGGGAACGCGACGGGGTTTCCGTCTTGCGCGGCCCCGCCCTGCTGCGCCAGGCCCAGGCAGCGCGTTACTTCCAGATGGAAGTTAGCTCGGCCGCCGAACAAGCAGTATTGCGGGAACTACGCGCCTTCGCCCTGAAACCGGTCGCGGAATTGCACGCCCCGGACACCATGGACTTCTCTACCCAGCGCAACCCGCAAATCTCCGAGTTGATCTGGCCACAGGATCCCCAGGGCAGGGGCTTCGTCAATGCAGAGGCCGAGCGCTTCGCCGAGGTCCCAACAGAATTTCGGGTGTTGTGGAACCGGAGTCATCTGCTGCTGCGCGTGGACGCAATCGAGCCCCGCTTGCAGACGATGGTGTCGCAGTTCACCGAACGGGACGCCGCCCTGTGGGAGCAGGAGAGTATCGAAATCCTGCTTTCGGCCACACCGCATCAACGCTACCGCTTCGTCGTGAATCCGGAAGGGGTGCAGTTCGACAGCCGCAACGGCGACCGTGGCTGGGAAGGCGACTGGGAAGTCCAGGCCCGACAGCGCGATGACGGCTGGGTCGCCTATGTGCTCATTCCCTTCGCCGATTTGGACGCCTACCCGCGAGCAGGCGAGCGCTGGGGGCTGAACGTTATCCGCAACCGCCACAATGTCGTCCAGGAGCAGAGCATCTGGGCCTGGGAACGCGGTGATGTCCCTGCCACACCGAGCCTGGGCGCGCTCTACTTCGAGTAAGCAACCCGGCAATATCGTGCTATCCAGGACCTGCATCCTGAGAAACAGATAGCATAAAGCTTGCACCCCGACACAAAATCCCCTACTATGCTTTCGGTACACCCGGCCAGGGGGGCCGGGACGGCGATTGCCGTTTCATCGAAGCATATCTGTTAATCAGAAGGGGAGGACTATTCCATGGGTCAGGAAATGTGGTTAAATCGCAGTATCTACGTGGCGGGTTGCTGCTTGCTAATCGTGTTGGGTTTGCCGGGACTGACCCTAACGGCGGCGGCCGATCCGGACCTGACGCCGCGGGTCGTGTACACAAAGTACCTGACCGAAGACGTGGTCGTGGCGCTGACGGAACTTCACCCGCCGGCATCACCGGAAGAGGACGCCGCGCCCTATATACAGCAAGCCATTGACCGTGTGGCGGAAGCCGGTGGCGGAGTCGTGTTTCTGCATGTGGGGGAATACCGGCTGGACAGTCCCATCACCGTCCGGGAGGCCGTCACGCTGCGTGGCGACTGGACACCCCCGCCCGTTGTCGAGGGCACGTTGCTCGCGGTCCGGCATGGGCGCGGGGACGCCGAAGGCGCACCGGCCATCACCTTGGAGCGCGGTTCCGGCTTCCGGGAGATTTCCGTCTGGTATCCGGAACAGGACCCCGAGGCTATCGCACCCTATCCCTGGACCTTCCGGACCTGCACCGATTACATTGGCAACAACCACACCGTGATGAATGTCACGCTGGTGAACCCGTACCAAGCCTTCCAGACGGGCCCGGAATTCAATGAACTGCACACCCTCCGGAACGTCCACGCCACCCCACTAAAGACCGGGTTACGGATCGACATGACCACCGACATCGGACG
>SKJD01000007.1 GCA_007116095.1 Candidatus Hydrogenedentota bacterium | reverse complement strand
CGGCGCTTCGTCATCTGCTCCGGTGGCGGTCCCGGCATCATGGAAGCCGCCAACCTAGGGGCGCGCCGCGCCAACGGCAAGTCGGTCAGCCTCAATATCAGCCTTCCTTTTGAGCAGTTGCCCAATCCGTTCCAGACCCCCGAATTGGCCTTCGAGTTCCACTACTTCTTCATCCGCAAGTTCTGGTTTATCTACCTGGCCAAGGCCCTGATCATATTCCCGGGCGGTTTCGGCACCCTGGACGAACTCTTCGAGGTGTTGACCCTGATTCAGACCCAGAAAACCCGGAAGACCATGCCCGTGGTCGTGTATGGTAAGGAATTCTGGAACGATCTGATCAACTTTGACGCCCTGGTGAAGTGGGGGACCATCTCCCCGGAAGACCTCAGCCTGTTCAAGGTCTGCGATTCGGTGGACGAGACCTTCGACTTTCTCACCGAGGAGTTGACCCGGCTCTACTTGAACAAGAAATAGCCGTCGACGACACATATTCTGCGCATAAAACGAAAATAACTGCCCTGAACTGTCCTGACTGGACGGAACTGTGGTAAAATAAAGATAAGGAATCATCTGCAATTTTTGCAGCATGCGCAGCATCCGAGCACATCAATGCCTGGAGGCAGGAGGACATCTACCATGGAAGCCATTCCAATAATTCGTGACATCATGCGGGCGCCATCCGCCGGATTGACTGTGGACATGGATATCTACCAGGGCATGGCCGCCCTGCGCAACAAACACGCCGCCGCCTTGCCGGTACAGGATGCAGAGGGCCAACTGGTGGGTATTTTGACGGAAAAGGATTGCCTGCGGGTGCTCTCACACAACGCCTACGACAGCTACCACCTCATGGCGGGCGGAAAAATCCAGGAATACATGTCCCCGGTGAAGGCTGTGCTCCATGCCGATATGGACCTGTTTCGCGGCACTTCTTTATTCCTGGAAACCAACTTCACCAACCTGCCCGTGATGGAAGAGGGGCGTCTGGTGGGCTGCGTCAGCCGGCAGGACATGCTCCAGGCCATCATCGACATGCAGAAGAAGTTGATGAGCAACAAGCAGAAGTCCGATTCCTACATGAAAACCCTCAAACACCCGGACTCGCTGGGGGACATGATGGTATTGGTCGGCACCCAGAGCAAGGACCAACTCGTGGAGGTGCTAAGCAAGCGCCACTTGAACGATTAGGCAATCCGTACACCAATAAAACCATGCACGACCGCCTGCATACCGAAGCATTGAGCACGAATTTCCGCCAGGCCAAGGCTGTCATAATATCTAGGAAAATTACGACGATGAAAAAACTGTTCGTTGTATTTGTGGTGTTGCTTGCAGCCGATGTCATGGCGGAAACCGAGGCCTATCTCAGTTATGACGACTTCATTCGGGCGGTGGAGGCAGGGAGGATCCAATCCGTGAGTTTGGATGGTTTTTCCATGCTCACGGGCACAATGGCGCAAGGCGATGCTGAGCAAAGCTTCCAGAGCTACGCTAAAACTGGGACAGCCAACGATCCGTTACTATTGGCCCTACTCAACACCCATGATGTGCAAATTTCGATTGCCGACAGCGAAGATCACATGCCATTTTTTTCACTTTTTTACGGTCTGATGTTCATGGGCATCCCAATACTGACTATCGTGCTTTTGTTCATCATTTATCTCAAGCTCAATATGATTTTGAAACTTCTCGTGCAAGACAAATCGCTGAACGCATAATTCCGTGAGGCGAAGATTGGGTATTAATGATCAAGTACCCACAGTTGCTTTTTGTCCGTGCTTTCCGTGGTAAAAAATACTGCGTAGGCCTTACTCCGAGGTCACGTGCTGTAATTCGAGAAACTGCGATTGGGTATGCCCGGAGGCGTTGAATTCCAGTACCTCACCTTCTTTCACCGCTACTTCACCGTTCCTCAGTTCCAGGTATACCACGCCCAGGTATTGTCGCCGCTCCGGGTCGGTATTGTGGGGATGACCACCGGTCTGGGCCACCAATACGCCATTCCAGCGCCCCGGCGGGTTGACTTGCGTATGGGTATGCCCGCCAACAATGACATCAATGGCCTCATCATATTGGCCGGCCAACCCAATATCTGCCGTGTAGCCAATGTGCGTCAGCAAAACAAACACCTCGTTCTCTTCACGCAAGTACAGGTACGCATCCAGTGTTTCAGCCGCGTCTTCGAGCGTGATCCCCTCGGCATTGTCATAACCACCCCCGCAAAGGCCGAGAATGGCGAGTGAAGTCCCATTGGAGGTCTCCAACAGGGTATAGGGCTGGGGCGCATCGAAATTCTCGGTATCGACTGTCACGTTGGCCCCCAGAATCGGGAATTGCGCCTGACGCAGGATATCGCGTGTGACGGTTTGGAAATAGCCCAGTTCGTGGTTGCCCAAAGTCGCGGCCTGGTAATCCAGCGCGTTCATGGTGTCAATCGTGTAGGTGAGTTGTTCGGCGTATTCTTCCGGCCCCATGCCATCCCGCCAGCGGCTCTCCCGATTGGAGAAGTCGCCCGCATCCAGCAAGAAAACATCGTCATACTGTGCCCTGAAACGGGCGATTTTGTCCGTTACGGCGTCCAGATAGTTGAAGTCAAAGTGCAAATCGTTGGTGTGGAGCAGGATTATCTCCTGGACTTCCTCTGAATTTTCCGGGGCTTCCGCAGCCAACACGG
>SKJD01000141.1 GCA_007116095.1 Candidatus Hydrogenedentota bacterium | reverse complement strand
CGCAGAGATGCAGCGTTACCGGATATTGTTGCTCCGAAGGAGCTGAGCTGAATACAGCCCAGGGTTGGACTTGGCCGCAAGGGCAAGGCCTACCCTGGGTAAGCGATACCACCACCTCCGCTACGCTGAAAGCGTTGCCTAAACGGTAGCGCTACATGCTGCGACCGCTGCACGGTCGGGCGTTAATATCGGTGAAATTTTTTCATCGGAAAAACTTCGCTGGTGGCATGACGGATCAGGGCGGGATGTGTTCCCGTGATTGCGCTGGCGGTGTATAGTACGTAGTGGGGTGGACTTGAAGTGGAGTCGATATGACGCAAGAGAATAAAGGGCCGGCAATCGATGAGGTGGCGGCGCATTACGAGCAGTTGGCCGCTACGTACAATGATGGCGCCAACCCGCATTGTAACCGGGCCTATGCGGCGCTCATCCAGGCGAAATTGCGGGGCTGTCACCGGGTCCTGGAGTTGGGCGCAGGGAGTTTTTCCCAGAGCGCCGCACTGGTCGGGGCGTCGGCTGTCCTCTGCGATCTCTCAGCGGCGATGTTGCGACAAGCGCAATATAACCTGCCCTGTTTGCAGGCCGATGCGCAATGCCTTCCCTTCCCGAATGCCGTCTTTGACGGCATCTTGAGTGTAAATCTTCTGGAGCATGTCCCGGACCCAGCCTGTCTCTTTGCCGAAGCGGCCCGGGTACTGGCCCCTGGTGGGCGCGCTGTATTTATCACGCCCAACGGGGATCAGCGGCGGCTGTTGGAAATGCTCGAAGCTTTGCGCCTCAAATTGCCTGAAGGGCCACACCGCTTTCTGGGGCGTGCAGAGCTGCGTCAACTGGCAGACGAGGCCGGCTTGCAGTGCTGCAAACACGATGTCTTCCTAGCCTTTCCCGCCATCCATGAACGGATTACCCGCCTGGCAGACCACCTGTGTCGGCCCATGGGCTTTGGCCTCTTTCAATACATTGTGCTGGAACGCTGAGCCCGGGCTGCGCCAATCTTTCACAAATATCAGCCCTAGCCCTGCCCCCACATAAAAACGGCGTGCCGACCCTGGAGCATCAAACTCCGTAGGCGACACGCCGTAAGCTGAAAAGCGATTATTCTTTCGCGGGCAGGAGGAAGAGACGGCCTTCGCCGTCGGTGAGCGAAATCTGCAAGCCTTCCAAATCCGGGCTGTCGTCGTAGACGGGGATTTCTTCACCCGACCACTTGTCGATTTCACGCACCTCCTCGACAGGAGCATCGAATACCACTGTCGGCCAACTGCTGAAGGCGAACTCGTAGTTGCTCAGCATGACAGCGCGGCGACCGTCTTCATGTTCGAATGCGCCTACCAGAAGATTTAGCTGTGGGTCCACGTCGTCCCGCTTGAGATCGACAATCGGTGCACCTTCCAGGATTTCCGATGGCGGGGTATCGTCTTCCGGATCAATCCGGTACACACCCGTGCTGGTCAGTTGCATCAGCGTCGGCCCGAGGTTGTTCAACTGTTCATTCAGGCGGCGGGCCTCATAGTAGTGTCGGGTGCGGCGATCGTCGCGGGTTATAATGGCGCCGCCCTTCGGGAATTCCCCACCCGGACCGGGGGTGTAATAACAGAAATAGAGCACGCCCTTCGCGCCATAGGTCAGCGATGAAAAGACTTGCCAGCGCACCTGGGCTTCGGTTGGGTCGGTGTGCGGGCCGTAGGGCATGATGTTGAAGAAATTCCAGAAGGGGATATCCGCTTCCAGTGAATACTTCCGCATCACATCCAGGTCCAGGATATAGTTGTCCCGGGTGTCATGATCAGGCTTGAAGATGGGGTAGTGGTCCATGCTGAGCACGTCGATGTCGGTCTGCTCCACGAAGAGCCGGACATACTCGTCATAGTTTTCCGCCCCCAACTGCCCCCAGGGACTGGCGTAGTTCGGGAAGAGATTGATGTAGGCCAGTTTGCCCGGATGCGATTCCCGCAGGGCCTGCACTTCCTCGGCCAGATCAGGAAATTCCGGGGCGCCCGGCTCGTCCCGCACCATGAAGCCCCAAAGCGCATCGCTGTCGGGGATGGCGTCGAGGTCCATGCCCCGGTAAAGCACCAAGGCCTTCATGTCATACTTCTCACAGAGCTCCAGTTGCTGAGCAATTGTCTCTTCCGTATTGGCTCCAAACCCGCCCAGGACCAGGTTAAAGCCGGCATCGGTAATTTCTTTGTAGCGTTCATCGGCCCGCTCGTCCATGGGCGGGTCCACCCAGAAGCCGATGGCGAAGCGATCCTGCTCGAAGCGGGGTATATCTTCACTGGCGGCGTTCATCATCAAAGTTAACAACATGGCTGTAACCATAATGTAGTGTCCCCTCTTGAGATTACGGGGCCGATGGCGGCCCCGTGTAGATTATTGATTCAGCTTCTTTGCATTGTCCTGTATTGGCGGAGGGACCTCAGTCCAGAATTTTGATCTTCAGGTCCCGGAAATGTACTTGCATCGGTGGCCCCATGTGGAGCTGCAATCCGATGACGCCGTCTTCTCGGGACATGTCCTCGTCACGATCGATGACTTCGGTCATGAGCACGTCATTGATCTTGAGCTGGATATACGGACCAACCGCAACAATTTCGTAGCTGTTCCAGTCTTCATCCCGAATCCCTTCAAGCAGGGCGTCCGGATCGGCAAACTGGTATTCTTCCCGGGAGCCGTCTTCG
>SKJD01000086.1 GCA_007116095.1 Candidatus Hydrogenedentota bacterium | reverse complement strand
GCGGGCAGGTTGCGCTATACTATGGGCTGCAAAAAAAGCATTAAGCGGGGGCTTTGCGCGGGTGGCGTAAAGCCCTTTTTCTATAAAAAGGATACGGTATGCGGGTAGCAATCATCACCCTTGGCTGTGATAAAAATACGGTGGACAACGAATACTTGGCGGGGTTGCTGGAAAGCCGGGGCTGTGAGGTCGTGGACGGCGATGGCGCCGACATGCAGGCGGTAGACGCAGCGGTGGTGACAACCTGCGGCTTCATTGGTGCGGCGAAGTTGCAGTCGGTGGAGACCATGGCGGCGCTGGCGGACAGCAAACGGGATTTCGGCTACCCGAAGCGGCTCTATGTCGCCGGCTGCCTGACCCAACGCTATGCGGACGACATCCTGCTGGAGCTGCCGGAGATCGACGGCCTGGTGGGCGTCGGACAGTTCGATACGCTCACCGAGATGATCACCCACGCACCCGGAAACAACGGCCACACGACTGCGCCCAAGCGGGTGGTGCGGGACGAGCCGACGGTGCATGTCGAGCATTTCATGATGCGCAAGCACAGCAGCGGCAAGCCCCATGCCTTCCTGAAGGTCTCGGACGGCTGTAACAACGGCTGCACCTTCTGCTCCATTCCGGCGATGAAGGGAAGGCACCGCTCGGTACCCATTCCCGTGCTCCTGGAAGAGGCGCGCTCGCTACTGGACCAGGGCGTCCGGGAACTCATCCTGGTCGCACAGGACCTCTCCGCCTACGGCAAGGACGTCGACAAGGCCACCCGCCTGCCTGTGCTGCTGGAGTCGCTCGCGGCGCTGGAGGGCGATTTCCGGATTCGCTGTATGTATTGCTACCCCGGCGGCATTACCGATACCTTTCTGGATCTCATGGCCTCGGAGCCGAAGATAGCCCCCTACCTCGATGTCCCCCTGCAACACCTCGACCGCGGCGTACTCAAGCGCATGAAGCGCCCAGCGCGGGAGGTCAACACGACAGAACTAGTGGCGCGAATCCGGGAGAAGGTCCCGGGTATTGCCCTGCGTACTTCCATGATCGTCGGCTTCCCCGGCGAGACCGAGGAAGAGCATGAAGAGATGCTGACGCAAATGCGTGCGCTGGAGTTTGACTGGCTGGGCGCTTTTCAGTACTCGCCGGAAGACGGCACGCCGGCGGGCGACGCCCCGGGCCAAATTCCGGACCGCGTAAAGGAGCGACGCTGGCACAAGGTGATGCAGACCCAGGCCGAGATCACCCATAAGCGCCTGGATCAGCGGATTGGCAGCCGGGTGCGCGTACTGATCGAGGACTACGACGACTTTGATGAGCTATGGATTGGCCGAAGCGCCCTGGAGTCGCCGGAAGTTGACGGGCAAATTTTCGTCGAGAGTGAAACGCCCCTGAAGATAGGAGAATTTGTGGAGGCCGTCGTGACCGAAGCGGCAGAATACGACCTGACAGCGCTGGCGGATTAGTCGTCGTGCGCCTGAAAAAGTCGTATGCTCAAGGCGTCGGCATAATGCGCAGGGTGCTCCAGTAAATCTCCGAAGACGACAGCCGCAGGGTTTCCTGGTTCTTCACGAAAGTCGCTTCCTGTCTGTTGGATTCCAGCAATTCGTGCGTGTAGGCCGCTTCCGCGTCCCCCAGAAAATGGAGGGCGGTGGTCCCGGAATTCCCCTCGATCAACGACGCCAAGACCAGGCCCGTGTCCGACGAAGTCGTTTGCAACGCTTCCCCGCCAAGGAGGCCCCAGTCCCCTGCCAATAAGGCTGGTATCGCCGCCTCCCTCGACTGCCAGATGAAAGCCAGGGTCTCTTCCCACTGCTGCGCCCGCAGGGCGTCCGCCCGGTCGTCCAGTTTAAAGACATAGCAATCCAGGTACTGATCCGGCGCCAACGCCAGGCGCGCCAGCCCGACGCCTCTACCCTGCCACCAGCCCGGAGACCACAGGGCATACCACGGTGTATTCGCCGTAAAGCGATGAAAGGCCGTTTCCGCGATGGGGTAGGCGCTCAGGACCAAGAGGCCACTGCCATAAACACTGCTCTCGAAGTAGGTGTGGTGTTGCAAACCGGTATATTCGAGTTCCTCGATCAGCCGCGCGCGCTCCTGTGCGTCCCCTGCCTCCTGCAAGACCACAATATCCGGATCATGAATTGTGATCACCGCACCCAGCGCCCGGTACCGTTCATAGCGATCCGCGCTGAACAGCGGCATGCCCGCCAGGTTCAGGGTCATCACCGTCAACTCACGGGACTCCTCCAGCATAACCGCCTCCGCCGCCAGGGGCGCCGCCATGCGTTGCGCGGGGTCCACCTGCTGATAGCGCCAGGCCAACCTACCCCCGCCGATGAGAACCAACAGTAGCAGCACAACCGCCAGGAATTTACATATCCTCTTCACAACACGAAATTGCTTCATGCATCCTATCTTTCATCAAGGTGTAGGGCTGATAATTCTACGGCCTATTTGATCCGCGAATGAACGCAAATCAACACGAATAAAACGTTTGGTTATCGGTCATATCGCTTCGCACAAGACATGCTTCCGTGTTTTCCATGTGTTCCGTGGTACATAAAAAGAGGGATGCCCATTGACTTTTTCTACCACGGAAAGCGCGGAAAGACACGGAATTTATTCCTGAAGTTTATCCAGAAACACACCACAACCATCGCCGCCATGCCGGTTTTTAGCAATGTGTTTTGTAT
>SKJD01000015.1 GCA_007116095.1 Candidatus Hydrogenedentota bacterium | reverse complement strand
GGGCGCCTCCCAATTGAAGCCATCAGTGCTTGTGTAATAGCGTACCCCATTCCACATGCGTAATTGATTATTTTCTTCGTCATGCAATACGCCCACAGAACCGCCGTGCATCAATGGGTTATCGGCATACTTGACCGGTTGATGAAATTGGCGAGTCAACCCTTCAATACTGCTGATAAGAAAATCATCCACAAAGAGCTGACGGGTTGCGTCAATCCTGTGAGGCCAGTTCGTGATGTCATCCGGAAACATAATCCGGTCGCTGGTCAGGATGTTATACGCTTCGGGAAAATAATCCCTGTCTACCCAGGGTCTTGATTGTTCCGCCGTTGCTAAACCAGTAAATACTACCACGATTGCAAGTTTCAACAGACTAGATACAATACTTTTATTGTAATATATGCAACTGGTCATGGTGTTAATCTCCTTAACGTGTATTATGATGCATGAGGTTCATGAACAAATCCTGATGCGCCATCACAAGATCGCAAATTATTGTACAAGTTATTCAGGTTTTATCAAATTTGTCAATCTAATAATAGCGTCGCACTGTTCATTTTTCAATCCAGAAACAAGATTTATGGGTCGCATTTTCGCTTTTATACGCAATGTGTAACGCTGCTCCACTTGAAAGCGTGGGACTGCTACTCGACCATGAACCCCAGGTTATGGCCGAGTAATGGTTAATTGCAAGGGGTTGGGGCGCTGCACTCCGTATAAAACCCTTAGCGATCCAGGGGGAAATCCTTATAATCCCTGATGATTTGTGTGTACGTTCCTTTTAGAGTTATAGGCAGGAAAAGGGGAAGCCGGGTTATCTGAAATATCCGGAGCGCCAGGTAAGCAACATCCACACGGATTCTTTGTTGTATTGATTTTCTTGGCGCTGCCACGCTGGATTTGGGGGCCTGGGCCAAAGGTGGGGTGTAGGCAAACCCGATAAGGAATTTCGGGAACATGGTGTCATTATTTTGTCGTAAAAGGGGGAAGGGTGGTTCTGCTCACAGCAGGGCCGGGACCCGGATATGGGTGTTCATCGTGATGGCGCCTGTCCTCATGCTGTTGGCAGGAGGTGGCGTTGACGGATGCTTCTCGCGCAATGGTCAGGTCGGCTATGTGGGTACATCCACCTGCATGGGCTGTCATGATGGACGTAGCGCCACGGATATGCGGCATTTTGTTGAGGGGCCGCACAACCGCATCTCTTGCGAAACGTGTCACGGTCCCGGTTATCAGCATGTGCGCGCGGGGGGACGGGGCGGTATCCTGATTGACAACCCCGCGAAATTGCCCTTTGCGCAATCCGCCAATCTTTGTAGTCAATGCCACGGAAGCTACGTGGAAAATTACCGCAAAACCACCCACGCCACCGCCGAAGGCGCCTCGTGTCACGATTGTCACGACACCCACCGCAAGGGCGGATTCCGCGTTGAAACCAGTGGGCCGCCCCATGCCGACATGAACATTGCCAAAAATCTCTGCGGACAATGCCACGCATCCCAGACAGAGCAGTTCTTGACCAGCGGGCATGCGCAAATCGGCGTCGCCACCTGTATCAGTTGCCACGACATGCACCAGGAAACCATGTTTACGGCGAACCCGGTGGACAACTCGTTGTGCCTGCAATGCCACGGCAGCAGCTTCCTGGGCTTTAACAGCCAAGCCAACATCGATTTCCACACCGGCGATTTTCATCCGGTAGACCCGGCAGGCAGCGGTGCGAGTCGCTGCATTACCTGCCACATGCCGGCCTTGGCGCAAGCGGACCAGCCCTTTGCCGGGTTTGATCACAGCATGATGACCATACCGCCAGCGCTCACCAACGAGTTGATGGCGTCGGGGGTGATACCAGTACCGCCCAATTCCTGCGCCGGTATCGCCGGTTGCCATGATTCCAATGTGCCCGGCTCCGGTCTGCCATTTGATGTGAATAATCCAGTGGACAACAGCTTCTTGCAGGAAGTATACGAGGCCATCGGTGAATTACCTTAATACATTCCATAATAATATGATTCACACGGAACGTAGCAGGGAAGGATATGATCAGTCCTGCAATCGGAGACTTCGGTGGCTGGGTGGTTGCGTCGCGGTGCTGTTGGGCATGATCCTGTTTCTATCGCTGGGTTTGGGCGTTGCCCCGGCTTTGGCAGCAGAAAATGATGTGGAAACGCCAAGTGCAGACGAGGCGGAAGTGGTTGAAGTTGATGGCTCTGCTACCGATGAAGAAGATGGGGAGTTGGCCGAGGAAATCGAGGCGGAAGCGGAAGCGGATGAACCAGAAGCGGACGAAGATGTCGATGAGGATGAAGAGAATGCCTTGCTCCTGGAAGACAGCCTGGGGGCGGACCGGAACTGGATAACAGGTGGCTATGTTGAGGCGGGCATCGATGCAACAGGAGAACGCGGGCAAACGGATGTCGATTTACATCAGAGCCTGCGACTGCGCCTCTCACCGCCGGACAAGGACTGGCTTCACTTTGACGGTTGGCTGTGGTTGCATGAGGATTTGGACCCAAGCGGACAACGCTCCAGCACGTTGCGCGACATCAATGAAGCCTGGGACTCCTCCGTGCGGGTGCGTGTGCCACACCTGTATGTCGAGATGGAAGATCGCTGGGGCGATTCGACCCTACGCCTTGGTCGACAGCGTATACGGGAAGGCATTGCTTTCAGTCGGATTGATGGCGC
>SKJD01000114.1 GCA_007116095.1 Candidatus Hydrogenedentota bacterium | reverse complement strand
CCTGGCGGAAAGTCAGTATTATCTGGGCGTGGACCGGCTGATGGCGGGGGAGGAGGACGCGGCCCGGAATCACTTCGAGGAAGCCCTACGCATCACCCCTGGGCACCTGGGTGCAAAAGAAACGCGGCTTCAAGGCAACTGCTTGATGTAACAATGTTTTACCAGTAGAGTAGGCGGAGCTACGTGTCCGTGCTTTCCGTGTTTTCCGTGGTAAAAATTGGTTTTGAGCCTGTCACGCACCATCTGCGATCATCGGCGTCATCTGCGGATACAATCAAGCCAGGGGATTTCACACATTCTCTTGCAGGCGCTGACGGCCCTGTTGCGCAAGGCGGTGGTTGGGGAGCAGTTCGAGGGTGGCGTCGTATGATGCCATGGCGCCGGTTTCATCGCCGTCAATTTCCCGGAGCAGCCCCTGCAAGGCCAGCGCGTGGGCCGAAGGCGTTACCGAAGCGTCCAACACCACTTCCAGCGTAGCCACTGCTTCTTCCCAAAGTCCGTTATGAATCAGCGCGTCAAGCCGTTGCAGCGGCGCGGTCGCATAGGCGTCCACGATGTCCTGATGCAGCGCCTCGCGCTGTGCTGCATTGTCCTTCCAGGCGGTTTCAAAGTAGGGGAGGGCCAGCGCCAACTCCCCCTGCCCCAAAGCCAACCGGGCCAGCCACAACGATGCGGTGCGTCGCTCAGCCGGACGCAGCGAGTATGCTTCCAGCAAGTTCTCAGACGCCACAATAGGTCCCGACTCCAACAAATGCAACTTCAAAACGTTTAAGCCTTGAATTGCTTGCGGATCCTGAACACGGATATCCTCGATGGCCTCCAACACCAGGGGCATCCCGACGATGGCCTTGTGATGTTCGGCGATGAGGGCATTGACGGCGCCCGGCCAGGCGTCGATGGCCTGTAACCAGACCCGCTCCGACTGGAAGCTGTTGCCTTCCGCAAAGAGCGCGGCCCCGGCCTGCACATCCAACCCCGCCTGATGGCGAGCGGTCAGGCTGTTGCCGTACTGCCGGGCAACGACCAGCGCGAGGGCCCCCGCCAACAGGACCAGCACCCAGACGCCCACGTTGTAGGTGATATAGCGGCGATGCTGCTGCCGCTGATGGGCTTCATCTTGTAAGACCGTGACCGATTCCATGATGCGACAAAGTTTCCTGCGGCGTTGCTAATAAGCCTGATCAAGTTTGAGGACGACGGGGATCGTGCGGAAGAGGATTTTGAGATCAAGCAGAAAGGACCAGTGCTCAATGTACTGGATGTCCAGTTGCACCATTTCCTCGAAGGAAAGCCGGTTGCGCCCGCTGACCTGCCAGAGTCCGGTGATGCCGGGACGGATATTCAGCCGACGTACATGCCAGTCCTCGTACTCATCCACCTCGTACTGGATGGGCGGACGGGGCCCGACCAGGCTCATCTCCCCGCGAAATACATTGAAGAGCTGCGGGAGCTCGTCCAGGCTGGTCTTGCGGATAAACTTACCCAACCGGGTGATGCGCGGGTCGTCGATGATCTTGTACACCGGGTTGCCATCTTCGTCCAGGGCGTGGGCGACGTTGCCCTTGATCAGCTCCTGCAAGTATTTCTTGTGTTCGGCATCGTCGGCGTCGGTGCGCATGGAGCGGAACTTGATCATCGGGAAGAGACGGCCATTCAGTCCGACCCGATCCTGAACGAAGAAGACCGGGCCTTTCGAGTCCAGCCTGATCAGAATGGCGAGCAGGATCAGCAGGGGAGAGAGGGCGATCAGCGCCGTAGTGGACACGAAAATGTCCATGGCGCGCTTCATGAGCTGGGCGCGGGTCGCGTAGAGGCCGAGGTTCTCGATGTGCAACAGGGTAATCCCGCCGATCGCCTCCGGGCGGGCGCTGGTGCGGAAGAACGGCTCGAACGGCGGCACCATCTTGAGCTGTACGCCCATCTTCCAGCAGGTTTGCGCCATGTTGATGCGCTGCTCCTGGCTGAGCGCCCCCGGATCCAATGCGAGCACGAGGGTATCCAGGTTATGGCGGTTGATCAGCGTCTGTAACTCGTCCAAATGGCCCAGCGCAGCCTGCGTACTGTCTGTTTCCGGGGTCTTCAGGGCAATCTCCCCGATCAGGGCGCAGTCGGCTATGGGGTTCGCGAAGGCGCGGCGCATCTTCTCCGCCGCTTCCTTGCCCCGCAGAATCGCGACCCGGCGCTGGCCGATGCCCAGGTGGTGCAGGCAAAGCATGAGGATGTGCGTGGCGCTGTGAAAAAGAGACAGCCCCCAGACAGCGACCATCGCCTGGTAGACAAAGAGCAGCGGGGCATGGGGGTGGGCGAGCGGTTGCGCCATGGAAGCCCCAATGGTCAGGGCGATGGAATAGAGCAGACCGGTCGCAATCAGGACGCCCTTAAGAATTTTTCCAGTTTCCGAGAAGGGGTTGCCGTCGTGATCGATCGCCTGGTAGAGCCGCAGCCACTGAAACAGCAGCACATAAATTGGCGCGGCCAGAAAGAAGAGGGGCAGGTAGGCCGAAAATTCCGGGCTGATAATAACTTGCGGTAACTGGGTGAAGCGGCTCAGCAGCGTCAATTCGTTCAGTTCCAGGGAGGTTGGCCAGCCGGAAAACATGATGTAGGCCACCACCAGCGAAAACGAGGCGATGAAAGCGTCCGTCACCACATGCAGCCCGGCAAGCAGGGTGCGTTTGCGTCCCCGGCCCCAGCCGG
>SKJD01000162.1 GCA_007116095.1 Candidatus Hydrogenedentota bacterium | reverse complement strand
TCTATTGCGATTCCTTTGCCGTTACCCCTGGCGAACATGTGGCGCTGTGGGGGCCGAGCGGCTGTGGGAAGAGCACCATGCTCAACCTGATCACCGGGCTGTTGCGTCCCGATTCCGGGCGGATTGTCGTGGATGAGGTGGAGATTCAGAACCTGAGTGAAGGGAAACTCGATCACTTCCGGGGAGAGCGGCTGGGTTTCATTTTCCAGACCTTCAACCTGCTGCGTCCCTTCACGGCGTTGCAGAACGTGATGCTTGGAATGCGTTTCAGCGACACAATCCCCGGCAAGGAATGGAAGCCGCGGGCAACCGAGCTGCTCGAGCGCGTCGGCTTGGGCCATCGGCTGCATAGCAAGCCGGCCACGTTGAGCGTGGGGGAGCAGCAGCGCGTAGCGATTGCGCGGGCGCTGGCGAACAGGCCCAAGCTGATTGTGGCGGATGAGCCGACCGGCAGCCTGGACCCGAACAACTCCGAAGCGGTAATGGAACTGCTGATTGAAATCTGCCAGGAAAGCGCGGTCACGATGCTGCTGGTGACCCATGAACGCGGTATCGCCGATCGCCTGCCCCGTCTCTTCGATTGCAGCGCATTGATTCAGGAGGACGCGTCATGAGCCTGTGGTTTATCGCTTGGAGTTACCTTTGGAACCGTAAGTTCACGACTTTCCTCACGATTTTTTCCGTGGCGCTGGCCGTTGGCCTGATCTCCGCCGTACTCACTCTGCGCGACGAGACCCGCAAACGCTTCGAGGAAGAGGCCCAGGCCTTCGACATCGTGGTTGGGGCGAAGGGCAGTCCCTTGCAGATGGTGCTGAGCAGCGTCTATTTCATGGACCAGCCCACGGGCAACATTGATGTCGCCATTTACGAGCATATTTTGGAGGACCCGGACGACTATATCGAAGCGGCCTATCCCATCAACATGGGCGACAGCTACAGCGGCTTCCGTATTGTCGGGACCAACCCGGATTTATTCGAGCATACCTGGACCAGCCGCTTCGATGAGGAGCCACGGCATCCCTTCGTTATATCAGAAGGGCGTTTCTTCGAGGATGACTTCGAGGCCGTGTTGGGTTCGCTGGTCGCTCTGCAGACTGGGCTGGAAGTGGGGGACACCTTCATCAGCACCCATGGCTTCATGGACATCCCCGAAGACCTGCAACTTCACGATCACTCGGATGTTCCCTATACCGTGGTGGGGATCATGGAGTCTTCGAACTCGCCCTTTGACCGGGCAATATACAGTTCGTTGGAAACCGTCTGGCTGGCGCATGATGACGATCACGATCACGATCACGATCACGCGCATGCGCATGATGACCACGACGACGACCATGCGCATGATGACCATGACAACGCCGATGATGATGCGCATGATCACGGTCAACGCGAGCCGGCGGAGAATCCCGTCCTTACGCTGGCAGATTCGGATTCAGATTCGGATGCTTTTCTGCCGGACTCTCAGGTCACTGCGGTGCTGGTGCAGCTCCAGAGCCCCGGATACCGTTGGCAATACAAGCAGTATATCCTGGAAAACACCATTGCCATGGCCGCCGTACCGATTGAAGAGATCAACAAACTCTACAACCAGTTCCTGAGTCCGGTGCAGACGGTGCTGCTGGCGGTTGGCTACCTGGTCGTGGCGATTTCCGCGCTGTCGATTCTGATTGGGCTCTACCTGTCCATTCTGCAGCGCAAGCGCGACCTCGCCATCATGCGGGCGTTGGGGGCTTCGTCGTATGAGGTCTTTGGCGCGGTGCTCATCGAGGCGCTGCTGGTGACCTTGCTGGGCATCATTGGCGGCTGGTTCCTGGGGAATGCCTGCACCTTTGTGTTGAGTTATTACCTGGAGAGCCAATTCGGCCTGGTCATCACCTCCTTCGGCCTGAATGAAGGCGAATTGACCGCTTTCGCCACCGTCGCGTTCATGGGCATGATGGCGGGGATTCTGCCCGCGTATCAGGCCTACGACAGCGATGTGGCCCGCGACCTGGCCAGTCTGCAATAATGATCGGGTTACAAAACGCCTGATGACCATCTAAATTGAGGCAGGCGCCGGCGGCCGTAAACAATCGGTCGTCCGGCGTCGTTGCTCAGGTACTGCGTCCCCACGCCTATATCCAACCCCGAGAGGTAACCATAGCAACCGTGCGTAGAAGAGCCAAACGAGACCTTGGAATCATCCTTGCCCTGATCGTCATCCTGGGCGCTGTCACCTTTGTGAATTACGCCTACACCCGCAGCGATCTCGCGGAGCGCATGGACGCGCTGCGCCGCGAAATCGAGCACGAACGCATGGCGGAGGGGCTGGACCTGTTGCGGTGGAACCTGATGCGGGACACCAGAGGCAATGCCCGCAGCGGGCCGACCTTCACCGACGCCCTGAAGGAACATGATGGCCAACCGGTCAATATCGTCGGTTTCATGCAGCCGTTGAACCAGTTTCGGGACATGGATGAGTTCATGATCCTGCCGCTGCCCATCGAATGCTACTTTTGCCAGATTCCGCCCATGCGCGATGTCATGCTTGTGCAGATGAAAGCGGGGGAGACCACCGCGCTTTACCAGGAGCCTGTTCTGCTCAACGGGACCCTGGAGCTGCACGAGGGCGAGGGCGTAAAGTTTTTCTATACCCTCAACGATGCCGAGCTCGGCCCCGGCCGCGCCGGTGAGCGTCTGCAGCTCCGCTACATGGACCC
>SKJD01000276.1 GCA_007116095.1 Candidatus Hydrogenedentota bacterium | reverse complement strand
GCATCATTCGTTTACCTCAAATTTCCGGCACGGAGCCGTCGCAACGACGGGGTAGCGGACGCGCCGCTACCCCAGCCGTGAATTAGCCATAGAAACGCATCCAGGAGCGGCCATTGTCCCAGTTGTTCACATCGTCACCGCCGCCCATATACTCTTCTTCCTGCTGACGGTAGATGTTGTTTTCATCCACCGGACGGTAGAAGGGCTGGCCATTGATAAGGTTGCCGCCGTAGGACCAGATGAAGATATCTTTCTCCCGGGTGGCCGGATAGCCCACGCGGACATCGGTCCCGACGACGGGATCATAGACGCTGATGGTGTACCCATCCGGACGCGAGGAGGCGCGGCGTTGACCGGGTAGGTTGTTCTGTTCCGCTTCGGTGATGATATAGGTGCGGAAGGGAATCGGGAGCAAGTCCTGCACCGTGCCATCGCCGTTCGGCACCCGCTGCGCCAGGCTCAGCTCGGGGAAATCATCCCCGGCGGGGAAGCTCAGCGGCCAGGGCCCCGGGAACACCTGGTAGAGGTTTTCGCCCCAGGGATCAAAACTGATGTCCGGCAAGTAGCTGGAACCCAGGCGCTGCACCACGTCGTTGTTCAGGATATAGGAGTAAAGGAAATCACCGCCGCCGCCATCGCCGAAGGTCGGGAAGCTGTCCCGGATATCCATGTCATAGTCGTTCAGCGTTGCGCGGCCCTGACGCAACAGGGCGTAGGTCGTGCGGGTAAAGAGTTCCTGCAACGCTTCGAAGCCATCCTGGGTCACCAGGCCGTTGCTGTCGACATAGTTGTTGAGGCGCAACAGGCGGTTGATTTCGCGCAAGTCAAAGAGGTCACGCAAGTAGGCGCGATCCGCAGTCGAAACCATGCTGGTGATAGCCAATTCCATACTGGCGATTTCCGCGTGGGCGCGGTTCGCCCGCGCCTGAGAGATGTACTTCGCCACATTCGGCACGACAATGGCGGAAAGGATGGCGATGATCGCCATCACCACAAGCAATTCCACCAGCGTAAAGCCACGATTTTTTGTCATTTGCAAAATCCTTCTGCCTGAGTCCGGCTGCGCGCCGTTCTGTGTACCTGCAACCTTGTTATCTGAATTATACCCGATTTTCGTAAAACTGCGTTGAACAATCCTGATTGTCAATTTTCGCAGTTAAGTACCGCCAAGTAAACATTGCGCCTGGAACGGTTTCCATTCCAGACGCAATAAAGTACCACATGATTAGGATATCTGATCGCCGAGGGTGAAGATCGGCAAGTACAGGGCGATCAGGATGAAACCGACCACACCACCGAGTATCACGATGATCGCGGGCTCCAAGAGCGAGAGCATGGCGTTGACCGCCGCATCCACTTCTTCGTCGTAGATGTCCGCCACCTTCATCAGCATCTGGTCCAGACTACCGGTTTCTTCCCCGACGTCGATCATGTTGACCACCATCGCGGGAAAGACCTTGGTCTCGTCCAGGGGCGCGGCGATGGTCTCCCCTTCCTTGATGCTGTCGTGCACCTTGTCCACCGCGTTCTGAATCACGCTATTGCTGATCGTTTCGCGGGTAATGCGCAAGGCTTGCAAAATCGGCACACCGGAGTGTATCAGGGTGCCCAGCGTACGCGAGAAACGCGCCACACCGATCTTGACGACCAAGTCACCCAGCAACGGCATCTTCAGCACAACCCGGTCAAAGCCCTTTTTGATAAGCACCGATTTACCCAGGAGCTTGAACACGATCATGATCGTATTGAAGCCGATGACCAACTGCCACCATTTGTAAATCAGGAAGTCCCCGGCATCGATCAGGAACTGGGTCGGCCAGGGCAGCTCGCCGCCGAATTCCTGGAAGATTTCGCCGAAGATCGGCACCACGTACATGAGCAGGAAGCCCACGATAGCAATGGCGATGACAATAACGGCGATGGGATAGACCAACGCGGACATGACCGCTCTCTTCAGGCGTTGGCGGCGTTCCATGAATTCCGCCAGACGGCTGAGCACCTCTTCGAGCATACCGCCGACTTCACCAGCGCGCACCATGTTGACATAAAGGCGGTCAAACTGTCGCGGGTGTTTGGCCAGCGATTCGGCAAACGTGGCGCCCCCCTGAATATCAGCGGAAACCTCTCTCAGGATATCCCGCAATTTCGACGGCTTCAACTGCGAAATGAGCACGGTCAAACTGCGCAACAACGGCAACCCGGCGTCGATCAAGGTCGCCAACTGCCGGGTCATCACCACAATTTCTTTTGACTTCACCCCGCCGATGTAAAACTCGTCGAGGCCTTTCTTTTCCTTCCGCGACTTTTTCTCGTCCCGCTTGGTGGCTTCGCGCACCATGGTGGGGTAGAGACCGAGTGAACGGACATCATTGATGGCAAGCGCCTGACTGTCGGCTTGCAACACGCCGAAAATCTGCTTGCCTTCCTTGTTCAATGCCTTGTATGCAAACTTAGGCATGACCGGTTCTCCCTATTTGTCTTCAAAGCTGTCGGTGTGTAACAGGATTTCTTCCGCACTGGTGATACCCTGTATGCACTTGATAATGCCTTCTTCACGCAAGGTGCGCATCTGCTGTTCTTTGCGGGCATAATGCCGGATATCAAAGGCCATGGCGCGTTCCAGAATCAGATCATCAATGCCTTCATCAATTACCAACATTTCATAGAGACCCGTACGACCACGATAACCGCGGAAATCACAGGCCGCACAGCCTTTTGGCCGGTACATTCGTAAATTTTGATCTTGCTGCCATTTCTTCGGCAGTCCCAGCTTCGTCATTTCTTCCTCGTCCGGCTGGTAATGCTCCCGGCAGGACTTGCAGAGCACACGAATCAGGCGCTGGGCCAGCACGCCTTCCAGCGAAGCCGTGATCAGGAAGGGCTCGACGTCCATGTCCAGCAGACGGGTAATCGTCTCCGGGGCGCTGTTGGTGTGCAGCGTACTCAACACCAGGTGACCGGTGAGTGAGGCTTCCACCGCGATCTCCGCGGTGTCCAGGTCACGAATTTCACCGACCATTATAATGTCGGGGTCCTGACGCAGGATGGCGCGTAGGCAGGAGGAGAAAGTCAACCCGATATCCTCGTGTATCTGCACCTGGACCAGGCGGTCAATCTGCAATTCCACCGGGTCCTCGGTGGTGATAATTTTTACTTCGGGCTGGTTGAGGATGTTCAGGCAGGCGTAGAGGGTCGTCGTCTTACCGGAACCCGTCGGCCCGGTCACCAGCAGGATACCGTTGGGCTTGTGGATGATGGTATCCATGGTTTTGAGGATATTGTCCGGCATCCCCAAACTGTGCAGATCAATCTTGATGGCGGTCCGGTCGAGGATACGCATCACGACGCTTTCGCCATAGATCGTCGGCAGCGTCGAGACACGGATGTCGATGAGCGACTCCCCGACTTTCAGCTCGATACGGGCGTCCTGGGGCAGGCGCCGTTCGCCGATGTCCATGCTGCAAATAACCTTGATGCGGGAGGTCAGGGCCAGGGCCATGTCCTTGGGCGGGCTGACAATTTCCATCAGCACACCGTCAATACGCAGCCGGATACGGAAGGTATCTTCGTAGACCTCAAAGTGAATGTCCGACGCCCGTTTCACTACGGCTTCGAGGAAACAGAGATTCACGATCTTGATGACTTCCGGCTGCTGGGCGAGTTCGACGAGGTTTTCGGTGTCGCCGATAACCTCGGTCATGCCCATTTCTTCCATCGTCATCTCGTAGTCACCCACGAGATTACGCAGGTCGTCCAGCATGTCGGTGATGCTGTCGCCTTCCATGGAGTAATTCGTCTCCCAGGCCTTGACGACATCTTCCTGGTTGCTGATGGCGCCCCACACCTTCATTCCGGCGATCTGGGCGATGTCATCCAGAATCTGGATATTGAGCGGGTCGGCCATGGCCACCAGGAGCGTATCGTCCACGATACGCACCGGCATAACATTGTAAAACCGGGCGACATCGGGTGTGAGCAATTGTATGACTTCCTGGGGGATTTTGATCTTTGTCAGATCAATTTTTTCCATCCCGGCCTGGAGTCCAAGCGCCTCGATGATGTCCTGCTCTTCGCACATGCCCATCGAAACCAGCACACGCCCCAGCATGTCCCCGGTCAGGCGTTGCCGTTGCAGGCCCTCGTCCAGTTGCAGCGGGCTGATGATACCCTGTTCGACCAGAATGTCACCGAGCAGGCGATGCTCTTGTTTCGATGGTTTTGTAGCTACTGCCATAATCGTTTTACCCTAGGCCGATTGCGGCCCCTCCGATTGTTCGCGGAATGCGCGGATGTTGGCTTCAAATTCAACCCGATCCTGTGCGCGTTCCACCAGCTCCTCATAATCACAAACCCCCTTACGGAACAGGGCCATCAGGTGTTCGTCCAGCAGATTCATCCCGAACTTGTGTCCGGTCTGGATGGCGGACGTAATACGATACGACTTGTTTTCACGAATCAGGTTGCGAATGGCGTCCGTGGTGATCATGATTTCATACGCGGCCACGCGGCCGAAGCCGCCCTTCTTGGGCACGAGCGTCTGCGAAATCACCGAGACCAGGTTACCGGCCAACTGCGTACGAATCTGTTCCTGCTGGTTGGTCGGGAAGGCGTCGATGATACGGTCCACCGTACGCACGGCGCCGGTGGTGTGCAACGTACCAAACACCAAGTGACCGGTTTCCGCCGCGGTCACCGCCGCTTCGATGGTTTCCAGGTCACGCATTTCACCCACGAGGATCACGTCGGGGTCCATACGCAGGGCGCGACGCAACGCCTCGGCGAAGGTCGGCACGTCCACCCCGACTTCACGCTGGGTGATAATGCTTTTTTTGTGGTAGTGATAATACTCGATGGGGTCTTCGACAGTGATGATATGGTGGTCGTAGTTGGTGTTGAGCCAGTCAATCATTGTGGCGAGACTGGTCGATTTACCCGAACCGGTCGGCCCGGTCACCAACACCATGCCACGCGGTTTGAGCAAGATCTCTTGCAGGCTCTTGGGCAGGCCGATTTCTTCAAAGGTCATGATCTTGCGCGGAATCAAACGCAGCACCAGGCCGACATTGCCGCGCTGCTTGAACACGGAGACACGGAAGCGCGCCACGTCCTCGAAGGCGAAACCGAAGTCGGTGCCGCCGACTTCCTGTAGCTCCTGTTGGTTGTCCACCGACGCGATGCTCTTCATGAGGCTTTCGGTGTCGTCGGAGGTCAGCGGGTTGTCACCAAAGAACTGTAGAGAACCATGGACACGACCGATGGGCGGGTCGTCCACCGCCAGGTGCAAGTCCGAACCGTCGCGGTCAATAAGCATCCGCAACAAGCTAACCATTTCATACGCCATTTACATAATCTCCTAAACCGCATGCGCGGCATGTATGCTCGCGTGTACTTTCTCGTGCTTCAGCGGCTCGTCCACCCGCGTGGCCCGATTGACCTCTTCAACCGTCGTGACCCCCTGCAACACCTTCTGCCAGGCGTCCTCGCGCATGGTGGTCATACCATTCAAGCGCGCCGCCCGTCGCAACTCGGTGGAGGTCTCGCCCTCCATCAGGAGGCCGCGGATATGATCGTTGGTCTCCAACAGTTCATAGACGCCCAGCCGCCCCTGATAGCCGTTTTCATTGCACATCGGGCAACCGGCGCCGTGATAGACCGTAACCTCGTCCAAATTCACCGGAAACCCGAGACGCTCAAGCTGCACCGGGTCCGGCGTGTAGGGCTCTTTGCAGTTGCTGCACGTCACGCGGACCAGACGTTGGGCCAGGATGGCGCGCACGCCGGAGGCCACCAGGAAGGGTTTCACGCCAATATCGATCAAACGGATAAACGAACTCGCCGTATCGTTGGTGTGGAGGGTTGAAAAGACCAAGTGACCGGTCAGGGCCGCTTTAATGGCGATTTCCGCCGTCTCCTCGTCACGAATCTCACCGACCATCACAATGTCGGGGTCCTGACGGAAGATAGCGCGCAGGGCGCGGGAGAAGTTCCAGCCAATGTCATGGTTGATTTGCACCTGGTTGATACCGGAGAGCTGGTATTCCACCGGGTCTTCCACGGTCACGAGCTTGCGCTCGGGCCGGTTCAGGTTGTGCAGGGAGGCGTAGAGGGTCGTCGTTTTTCCCGAACCCGTGGGCCCGGTCACCAGAATCACGCCAGTGGCGTTGGTCAACATGCGCTCCCAGTGCGTTTGCACTTCCGCGCTGAAGCCAAGCTGCCCCAACCCCAGCATCAGACCGCCCTTGTCCAGGATACGCATGACCACGCTTTCCCCATAGGCGGCCGGCAGGGCGCTCACGCGCAAGTCAATCATCTTGCCGCCCATGTTCATCTTGATGCGACCGTCCTGCGGGAGGCGTCGTTCGGAAATATTCATGCCGGACATCAGCTTGATGCGGGAAATAATGGAAGGTTGTGCGCGCTTGGGCGGCGTGGGGGTCATATGCATGATACCGTCAACACGGTAGCGCACCTTGACATCGGTCTTGCCCGGCTCTACATGAATGTCACTCGCACGCAGGCGGAAGGCTTCCAGAATCATCTGGTGCACATAGCGCATGACCGGGCTGTTGTCATCTTCGTCGTCAATGCCTTCAATACCCCCTCCCGAGGAGCCGGTGTCAATATCATCAATGCCGATGCTGTCCATGCTGATTTCACTGGCGCTCATGCTGGACCCGCCCACCGAGCTGTCCAGGGAGGCCATATTTGACATGGAGCTGAGCGAACTCATGCTGCTAACGCTACTGGCCGAGTCCAGCATGGACTCCACGGTATTTTCCTGCAGGTTGTAGTACTTGCGCAGGGCCATGCCGATGTCGTCCGCCGAGGCAATTACCGGCTCCACCGGACGGTCCAACAAGCGGGACAGGTTGTCCAGGCTGTTGATATTGGTGGGATCGTTGGTCGCGATAATCAGGGTTTTTCCGCGCTCATCCACCGGAATCACACGATACAACGTGGCGATACCGCCATCGATCATCCCCCGGATACGCTCCGGGATTTCCCGCTGGCTCAGGTCCACCACCGCCACACCCAATTGCTCGGCGAGCGTTTCGGAGATATGGCTTTTGCTGATGGCGTTTATCCGCACCAGCACCTCGCCAATCTTTCGATGGCTCATGGTGGTTTGTTGCTTATTAAGCGCTTCGTCCAGTTGCTCTTGCGTGATGGTGCCCTTGCTCACCAACAGTTCGCCGAATCGCTTGTACGTCTGTGCCATAGTCTCACCTCGCAGCGTGGGCAGCTTGGCCTGCCTCATCGCGTAAACTTTAGCAGAGAACATCGGGCCTGTCAATGCGAATAATGCTATCCGCGCCCAACAAATCCTGTTTTAACAGGCTGTTCTCCATGCAGTTGTAAACTGTTTATTAAACTATCCGGTTCGCTGACGCCATCTGTCGACGCCCCGATCGGGAACCTTTTTTCTAATTACGGGTATATACAGGTAAGACCATAGTGTCGGTTGCGGTGCGACAAGCGCGTATTGGCCAATAGCAGCCATACCAGGCCATTGCCAGTTGCACCCTGTGGTTGTTGCGGTATGCGCTATCCCCTGCATCCCCGTAATACGCGCTCACCCCGTAGTAAAAGGCAATAGAGCCGCGCATGCAGGCACAAAACAGTCCTGCCAGACGGGTGACCTACCCCATATTGTCAATTCAACTTTTGCGACAGCTTTAAGCCCGTCATTTTGCCCCAAAATGACATAAAAGTCAACTTTTCCAGAGCCGCGTTCGCTCGGCTGGCCATTCTGGCGTCTGCCAGGACGCCCGGAGCCGCTCTGCAACGCAGCTTGCGCTTGAACGCAACCCCAACGGCTATCCCTAAGTGTACCACAGTACACCCGGCCATCCATGAGAAAAAAACACGCCCGGCTCAGGTGCTGGTTATCGTAACAAAGACCAGATCACAGGAGAGGCCCCGGTCGTTGGTCGCGGGCCTCAAATCCAACCGGTGCATCACAATCAGGTTCTGGCTCTCATAGACTTTGTACAAAAAGTCGATCAGCTCGTTCAGCGCCACGCCATCCAGACGCAACTGCACCATGGACTGGTTTTCCGGAGCGTTGCGCGCCCGTCGCGGATAGGACAGCTCGGCGCGCGCCACCAGGTTGTTGTCACGTAGCTGCCGGTCCATAAACGCCATAAAATCGAAGTTGCTGTCCCGACCTTCCAGCCGCTCCATCAACTGTTCCTGCTGCAAGAGGCGCTCTTGTTCGGAGGCCAGAATGAGTTTGGACGTATTCAGATCGTTATGCGCCGACTGCACACTCTGTTTGGCCTGTTCATAGCGTTCACGCGGGCCAGAGGGAATGTAAAATAGCAGGGCGATAACCAGAAACAACGTAAAGCCGCCAATGATCAGTCCCAGGCGTTCCTTGGGCTCCAGATTAAGCTCCATGTTCGGCTTCCTCCATGTCGCGGAACAGACGTACGGTAAAGCGGGTGACTTCGCCCTGGATACTGATGTCCGGATTCGGGTCCACCTCGAAGAAGTCAGAGCGCTGCAAGGCGGCAAAGACTTCATTGAAGGAATCCACACTCCGGGCCTGGCCCTGGATTACAATCCAGGCGCTACGGGCTTCCGTCGGCGCCATACGGATATTGTTGATGTCCACCCGGTTTCCCGGCATCATCCGGCTGATCTCCACCAGCAGGTCCAGCATGGGAGGGTCCGCAAACAGATCGGTCTGCACCCCCGGCAAGCCCTGATCCTCCAGCTCCAGAATCTGTGCGGTAATTTCCGCGACTTCATCATTTATTCGCGCGGCTTCCTCCGAGTATTTCTCCGCGCCCTTCACATAATAGACCATCCAGCCCATCAAAAACAGCAAAGCCAGACAGGAAGCAAACATCAAGTGTGAAATGCTCCCCCTTAAGAGACGGCCCCAGTCCTGTCGGGCATCCATGAAATTCAGGGTAACCCCGCCACCAGCGGCTCCCAGCGCCGCGCCCAGCACCGGCTCCCAGACATTGCCCAGCCCGCCGGCTGTCTGCTGCGGCGGCAATTCGCCTTTCAGGTTCTCCGTGAGCAACACGACTTCCACCGGCATCCCCAACAGTTCGGAGAGTCTGGGAGCCAAGGTGTCGCACAGGGGGCTATCCGCCGGGAGGCCGGTCAATTGCAGCCCGTTGTGAAGCGCATCGGTATCCCGGGCTGCTTCCGAATCGCCGGGCTTCTCGGGTTCCTGCCAATGCGTCTCAAAAGCGCGCAAGGTATGCTGCACTTCCCGCGCCAGGTCCGGCGTATCCTCCAGCAGGTTCTCGCTGTCCAGCGGCACCGCGCGAAAAGAAGCCACCCGCTTCTGGTAGGTGATGACGATCATGGCGCAGTCTTCACGTAGATGCAGCAGCACCTGCATCCCCTTGGAACCGGCCCCGCCCGCCAACCAGACATTGGTAATGCCCAGGGTGTCCAGCGTAATGCCGTCGATGGGAATTTCCGCGCCCGCCATCAGCGCCAGGCATTCTTCCAGGGCATTACGGCGCATGCCCGCAGCCAGCACCTCGGTCTCGTTACCGACTTCATGTACAACGAGGTAGTCTAGCATCAGCTCTTCCAGTGGAAAAGCCAAGTAGGGCTCCAGCTCGAAGGGCACCGCTGTCGAGACCCGCTTGCGGCCCTTGAAGGGAATCCGCAAGTTGCGCACCACCGCATAGGCCGACGAGGCGCAGAGCACCCAGGCGGTGGGTTTGTTCTTCACCTGCTCCGCCACCGTTCGCAGCATCGCAACCCGGGCTTCAAACTGTTCATCCGGATCATCGTAGGTCGCCCGGGCGCTGTGGGTTTCCAATACTTCGGAGCCGCCCGGACCGGTTTTCACAACCGCCAGACGCACCTCGTCCTCCACCAGCTCAATCGCGGCAACCTTCGCCATTAAATTCATCGTCAACTCCTGATTCACAATCCAGTAATGATGCGCCCATGCGCTTAGTAAACGCTGCATCCCGCCATGGGGAGGACCTCATCGTATCACGGACCAATCCAGTATACGGAAGGCCTCTTCGGGAATGAGCAGGTCCATACCTCCGGCGCTGCGTTCCAAATCCATCAGGTCCCAGGGCGTACGCCAGACGTAGGCCTCTACCCGCACCATAATGTCGTCGGCCATACCATCCCCGTAAATGCGGAAGACATTGCTGCCCACGGTCAAGAACTGCTCGGCGGAAAACGCCGGGCCTTCGAGTTCTTCCTGTTGCTGTTGCTGCTGCTGCTGCTGCTGGCGTTGCAGGGGCTGTTGCTGGCGTCCATC
>SKJD01000207.1 GCA_007116095.1 Candidatus Hydrogenedentota bacterium | reverse complement strand
TTGATATAGCACGAGATACGGTCATCAGGCCTTGTGACCATGAACCATAAGATAACCTTTATTTGCGGTGTTGTTATGCTTTCACGTATTACTGGTTTCCTGCCTGCGCAGGAATGACGATTGGGATTAACTCAGGGGTTTACTAGAAAAAAAATCACTGATTTTTTCCGGCAAACGTTTTTACAGCCTCGCTTTTAGAGAAAACTATTCGAAATTGCCTGATAATGTGTTGTTCTGGCGGTAATATCAGAACTACACCCTTAATAACGCGTTCAGTTTGTCATAATCATACTGCCTGGCCAAAAGCTGCAAGGCCTGGGCAAGCTCCGGGTCTATCGCTTCCAAATCCACCAGGCATTTCCGGAATTGGTTCATATTGCCGATCTCCACAGCGGTCGTCATGGCCTGTACCATGTTTTCCGGCAATTGAGCTATCCGATCGGGATGCAAGATGGATGCGTCCTCTGATGCGGAAGATACGCAAAGATCGTCCGAGTACCGATACGTCAAATCCAGGGCCTGCTGGAGCTGAGTAAGCAATTCTTCCTGTAAAAATGGCTTACGCAAGTAGCCTTGCATACCGGCTCCCGCTACCTGAATTTTATCGACGTCAAATACACTTGCTGTAACGGCGATAACGGGCGTGTCTTTCCCCCCCGGCAGCGCCCGAATTTTATTGGTGGCTTCATAACCATCCATCCCGGGCATGCGGATATCCATGAGCACGATATCGGGGGCGCACTCCGAATAAATCTGGAGGGCCTCCGGGCCATCCTTCGCTTCCTTCACCTCAAAGCCAATCGGCGCCAGCACATCCCGCAATATCGCGCGGTTATCCGTCCGATCATCCACCACCAATACGGTGGGCCTGCATGTCTCCGGGCGCAACCCCGTTACCCGCCTGATGGTCTTTGGGGACGCCGACGATGTATTGTTTTTTTCTAGCGCGGGTTCAACTGGAATATCCAACAGAAACCGGGTTCCCACGCCCCCCTGGCTCTGTACCGAAATCGTGCCCTTCATCAGGCTGACCAGTTCATATACGATGTTCAGGCCGAGGCCGGTCCCGCCTCCCTCCTGATTTGTCTCCGACTGCCAGAAGGTGTCAAACAAATGTTGCTGTTCATTTTCCGGTATGCCCGACCCCGTATCCTCCACCTCCAAATGTAAAACCATTGCTGCCTCACAATCGCCGGGGGGCTCCGTTTTCGGAGTCCTTTCAATACGCACATCAATACTGCCTTCTACCGTGAATTTCAGGGCGTTGCCCACCAGGTTGATTAAAATCTGGCGTAATCTCCCTTGATCCGCGTTCACATAGGCCGGCAGGTCTTCCTGGCAGACAACCTGGAATTGCAATCCCTTGTTTCGTGCTGGCGTTTCAAACAAGTTGATCATGTCTTCCAGTAAATCGCGTAAACGGAAATCGCGATTGACAAGGCGCATTTCGCCAGCTTCAATCTTGGACTTGTCCAGTATGTCATTGATGAGCCGCAAAAGATGATCACCGCTACGCGCGATGGTTTGCACCTGTTCAATTTGTTTGGAAGCCAAGGCCGGATCACGGCTCAGGATTTGCGCATACCCAATAATGGCGTTTAAGGGAGTGCGGATTTCATGACTCATGTTCGAGAGGAACTTGCTTTTGGCCTTGTTGGCTTCTTCGGCGGCCTCCCGGGCAATCCGGTTTTGTTCGGATTGCTTGCGTTCGGATATGTCCAGACAGGTTGCGATAACACGTTCGATGCCATTTATCTGCAAGACGCTCATGTTCACATCACACCAAAAGTAACGCCCATGTACATCCTTATTCAGCCACTCAAATTGCTGCGGTCCTTCGTCAACGGTTTGATGAATTTTTTCCAAGGCGTTTTGCATTGTATACGGCGCCTGGGGCCATATATCCGCCATTGCGAGTTCGTTCAACGACTGGACGCCATAACTGTGCAACATGGTGTCATTGGCGTCAATAATTTCTCCGGTGTCCTTGTCATGAACAGCAATGGCTAATGGGGTATTGGTGAATAAGGTCCGAAAGCGCTGTTCACTTTCTCGAAGAACCGATTCAATCTCTTTTCGTTCCGTAATGTCTTCTTTAATTCCTACATAGTGGGTAATTTGGCCTTGTTCATTTTTCACGGAAGAAATGAACGCATTTTCCCAATATAAATTGCCATCTTTCTTTTTATTCAGAAATTCACCGCGCCAGTCATTGCCAGCGCTTATAGTAGTCCAAAGTTCCTTGTAGAATGCCGGCCTATGAAACCCGGATTGCAATATCTTGGGTTTCTTCCCATAGACTTCGTGGCGATGGTATCCCGTAGATTTTTCAAAATTGGGATTGGCGTATTGAATGTAGCCCTGATCATCGGTGATGACTATCGTTACCGGACTTTGTTCCACGGTGCGGTTCAGGAGTCGCAGTTGCTCTTCGGATTGCTTTATCTCTGAAATATCAATAAAACTGGCTGCGGCATATAACGGCGCCCCTGCTGCATCATGGACAAATCGGGCGGAAACCAACGCCGGAAAATGGGAGCCGTCACGGCGCATATGCCAGACTTCTGTGGGGGTATACTCTTTTCCTTTATGAACCAGATCGAACAGACATTTTCTATCGCTTGAATCTTCTTTGTCATGTAGTACAGCATGCTTTTTATCCAGAAGTGCTTCTACTTCCCAGCCATGCATCGAAGCGAAGGCCTTGTTGACATAGACAAAACGACCCTGGAGGTCTTCAATGACATTGCCATAACTGGCCTGATCGGCAATGGTCTTGAACAGGCGCAATTCTTCTTCCGCAGCTTTACGCTCACTGATGTTAATGGCAGTGGCCGCCATGAACATAGGGCGATCATTGGCATCACTTATCAAACGTGCATTCATTAAGGTCGGGAATTCGAAACCATCTTTTCGCTTGTGCCAGACCTCTTCGGCTTGAAAGCCGCCTTCTGAACGTATTTTGTTGATTAGCTCGTCAACATTTTTCAACTGCGCATCGCTATGCAACACATAATAATGCTGTCCCAGCAACGCATCTTTTTCCCACCCATACATGGCTGCAAAGGCCTGATTCACATAAATAAGGGTTCCATCAAGATTGGCAATAGCGTTGCCGTAATTGGCCTGATCCGAAATGGTTTTGAACAGGCGCAAATCTTCTTCCGCGTTTTTTAGGCGGGTTATGTCAACAAAGGTAGTGAATACCCGATAGGGCGTATCATTGCCTGCCTCAAATTCGGGAATGGAGCTGACCAGTATCCAGGTGTATGCTTCCTTCATTGGGTTATAAATCCCCATAACACTATTCTTGACAGGCTTACCGGTACGTAAGGCCACCATGGGTGCATGCTGCTCTCCGGGCAGTTTATTTCCGAATTTATCGACCGCACGCCAACGGGAATCCGTGGAGCTGCGGCCCTGTATTTGGTCTTCGCTGAGGCCCAGCAAATTCAAGGCAGCCGGATTCACTTTGATGATATTGCCGGCGGAATTCTGATACACCACCCCCTGCGACATGCTCTCAAAGAGAAAGCGATATTCTAATTCGCGTTGCTGCAGGGCAGTCCGCGCTTCTTCCTGTTCGGTAACGTTCTTGACGAAGACCGACACCCCCAGCACCTGATCATCCATCACGATGGGATTTAATGATACTTCGATGTATACCGTAGCAATATCTGTTGTTACCTTATGCCTAAAATGCAGGGACTTGTTTTGGAGTGCGGTATCGTAGTGTTCTCTCCAAAAGCTTCTTTCGTGCTCCGGTATGGTCTCTAAAATGTTCGTTCCCTGGGGCAATTTAACGCCATAATGTCTGTCCATTTCTCTGCGGAAGTGACTGTTCGCGAAAATAATTTCATAGGCGGGATTGATCGCCCAAATATCTTCCGAGGGGCTTTCCAGAATGGAAGCCAGGTTCGCCTCATTTTCTCGGAGTTGATCAAACGCGCTGCGAAGTTCCAGATTCGATATAATCTGGCCGATGATCGCCGAAATGGTTGTACTGAATGCGATTTCATCACTATGCCAATGGCGGGTTTCCCCAGTCTGCTCTAACGAAAAAACGCCAATCCACTTACCATCCTGATAAATTGGCTCATCCAGAAGGGCGCGCACCTTATTCGGCTGCAAATAGGACTGTACAAGTTCGCTGCTGTCGGCATCAGTCCATGCATCTTCTACGCAGACACGACGCTTGGACTGTAAGGCGTGAAAATAACCTGGAAAGTCCTCCTTGCGTAACGCTATTTCATTCAACGGGATTTCGTTTACGGCATCATACCCGGCAATCTTTCGTAATTCGTTGGTGCTATCAGACAACATCCAAATGCTAACACGCGGCGCCTCAAATGCCGCTGCGGCAATCATGACCAAGTGGTCTAAACCTGGAAACAATGTGCCATTCCGGAGGTCCTGGATTTCAAGCAGTTTAATCAAGGCCTGGCTATGCCGTTTGGCGCGCTGGCTTCGCGCTTTTTGTTGGGCCTCGTGCTGCATCAAATCCGTGACATCCGCCACAATACCGAGGGAATGTATAAAAGCGCCGTCTTCGTCAAAAAACGAGTTACACCGTTCGTGCACATACTTGACAGTTTGTTTGGCGGTAATGATGCGATGCACAAAATCATAGGGTTGCTTCGTGCGCTGATGCTTTTCATACGCCTCATACACTGCATCAATATCGTCGGGATGCACGAAACTCAGGAACGCTTCATAGGTCGCCTCAAAAGTTTCAGGATCGCATTCAAAGATCGAAAAGACTTCCTCCGACCAGTCCAGTCTATTCTCTGCGGCGAAATACTCCCAGTAACCAATCCGGGCAATTTGCTGCGTTTCCTTATAGAGTCGTGCGTTTTTTTCCGCCGCTGCCTTGGCCTCGCGAAGGTCCTCCACCAAGCTTTTCTGCTGGGTTACATCGGTTGCGTTCCCCAGAAATGTAAGCAATCCCTGCTCGTCCGGGTAAACCGCATTTATTTTCGAATGGTGCCAGCACAACGAGCCATCTCGATGGTAAATCCGGTAATCCACTTCATTGTCTTTACAGGCCGGATTTTCCATCAATCGTTGTAAGAACTGGTTACATCGGGGAACGTCTTCAGGGTAGAGAAAGGTCCTGAAATCCCGCCCCAGCATATCCTCCAATTCATAGCCCAACAATACTTTGCACGTCGGCGAGACATAGGTGAAGAGACCCGACGCATCCAGACTGTAAATAACGGTCGGGCTATTCTCCACCAACATTTGGTAATGCTGCTGGTAAGAAGCTTGCGCTGGTTGTTCCTGGAGGGGGGTGGCTTCCAGACGCAGCAGGAGAAGGGGGGCGCCAGCGGGATCGTCGATGCGACGTATTACCGTGTTGAAATGGGCGTAATGACCCAGTTCATGCTGTAGGGTCAGCATGAGGGTATGGGCATCGCTTTCGCCTGCCCATGCGGCCTGAAGTGCATGCTGAAGTTCCGCGGCTTGGTTCGCGTTCACAAGTGATTCGAATGGGGTCTGTCGGAGTGCCTCCGGTGTATAACCCAACGCGATTGCGCATGCTGGATTGGCATACAAAATGGCGCCGCCAGCGTTTAGCACCAGTACCGCGCTATCTAGCCCGTCAACCACTGCGCGCAAAAGCGCCGTATCCGGTGGCTGTGCGCCTCCACCTCCGACATCACGATAAGAAACCATAACTCCCACTCTTGACGATTGTCATTAAAAGGGGATATGCCCAGTTTCACACTTGATCCGTGTCGATTTCAGCGACTCATTTTTTACGTACGGTCGCGCCAAACACCGACTTTTGTCAAGCATGAAAACCAAACTCCCCCGAGACATACTTAAACTATAGACAAATGCTGCACAGATTAAGACATACTTGCCTCATGATTTTCAAATTTTTGTACCTTAAATTAGCTTGTAGATTCATTTTTTGCTTGCAACGTGGAAGAAGCTTGCAATGGGTGGCCTTTTCGCTTTAGAGTATTACGAAATACAAAAACGTAATAACGAACTCGGTGGGGAGAAGCGAAGGTGTCTGTATTGGAAAGCACGAGGCCGGGCAGCAAATCGGTGCGGCGGGGCTTTACCTTGATTGAGCTGCTGGTGGTCATCGCGATCATCGGCATTCTCGCGGCGATTTTATTGCCGGCGCTGGCCCGGGCGCGGGAAGCGGCCCGTCGTGCGTCGTGCGCGAGCAACTTGAAGCAGTTCGGGCTGGTCTTCGCCATGTATGCCGGGGAGTCCCGGGGGCAGTATCCCCCAATGGCGCCATTCTCCAATCCAAACGGCGTCCCGATTTTCGCGGCGCCGGATCCGGCGGCGATATACCCGGATTATCTGAATGACTTCAATGTGGCCCACTGTCCCTCGGATTCGGCGGCGGACGGATCGGGGCAGATGGTGCGGCTGCGGCTGCCCGAGGGCAGCATCGAGGAGCACCTGGCGGCGGTGCAGGAACAGGACGATGTGCGGAGTCGCCGCTATTTTCATGCTGCGGCCCTCGGGCGCTCGTACTGGTACCACGGATTTGCCATGCGGAATGTGATGGAGTTCTATGGAGTTTGGAACGCCACGGGCAGCACGCCGATTCCAGAGCTCTTGCAGCCGGGGACCTTCATGGGCGCGGCGCCGGTGGAAGCGCCGGTGGGTATCAAGGACTGGTCGGCAAATATCCCCCTCGGCCCGGAAAACAAGTTGCCCTGGACGGCGCGGCTTGGCTGGGGTTTCGGCGCTTCCGAAGAGGGCACGGGCACGGCCACACGCTTGCAAACGGGAATCGGGCGCTTCGCCATCACGGACATCAACAACCCCGGCTCCGGCGCGCAGGCGGAGAGCACGATTGCGGTGATGTTCGACACCTTTGGCAACCCACAGGACGCAGCGAATACGGCGGGGCTGGTAGTCTTCAACCACGTACCCGGCGGAAGCAACGTCCTCTACATGGACGGGCATGTGGAATTCATCCGCTATCCGGACCGGTTCCCCATCGTCGCCGATGAGGAACATAACTACGGCATACCGCGTCAGGTCGGGCATTACGGCCTGGGTTAAACGCAGACAACCACGCTACAAGGAGTATTTCCTGTCATGATCTTTGACCGCAACGCCTTTAGAATATTTCCATTGCTCCTGATGGCCCTGCTGCTCACAAGCGTAGCCTGGGCGCACCCGCACCATTCCCATGAGGACGACCATGACCATGACCATGATCATACGCACAGCCACGACGAACCGATGATGGTGGACGACTACCACCAACTCCCGGCGCGCCCTTTCCAGATGATCCGCGGCCTTCCGCTGAACACCGAGTTCTATCAGCCTGAGGTAGCCGAATTGGTTGAGGACGGGATTCCGGATAAATACGGCGCGGAAGAATGGACGGCCATCATCTTCACCAACGAGCTGCACCAGCACATCGGCATCTACAATATCGTGGGCGCGAAGATGGGCGTCTTCGCCCGGGAGCTGCTGCGCGCCCCCACCCGTGCGATTCACGTGGACATCGAGACCGGGCCACACCCGCCGCTCTCCTGCACCATCGACGGCATCCAGTGGTCGCTGGGCAGCACCTATGGCCAGGCATTGATCGACGCGCCGGAGACAGACGCGCCCCGCGTGGCCGCGACCTTTACGCATGAAGACGACACCCTGCACCTGGCGCTGAAGCCGGAATTCCAGGCGCGTATCGGGACCATTATCCAGGAGGCCATCGAAGAGCACGGCAACCTGACGCCGGCCTATTTCGATGAAATCGAAGCCGCGAGCTATACGATCTGGCGGGAATTCGACCGGAAAGAAATCTTTGAAGTGAGCTGGCGCTAAGCCGGCGCCTTAGCAAAAACAACGCGTCCCCCTCTGGATACCCCATTGCGGCAATCCAGAGGGGGAACAAGATATACAACAAAGCAAGCTTATTCCAGCAAAGTGGCGGGGTCGCCGTGCACCGGCGGCAGGGGATGGGGGCGCACCATGGCGCCGCCCTGCTCGTAGGACTCAATAACCGCCCAGGTATATTCCAGCGCCGCCAGGGCGTCGCGACCGTTGGCGCGCAGGCTCTCCAGGGGCACCTTGTTGCTGACGTCTTCCATGAAGGCGTGAATGCGCCGCGGGAAGGTCGCGCCGAAGTCCGTAATGCCGGTGTCCGTCACAATCGGGCCAGCATCCGAACCCCCTGTGGGATTCTCCGCACTGCCTGCCGCTTCCGGGCTGGGCGCCGGCCAGTAGGTGACCTTTTCGATGCAATTCTCGATACAGAAGGTCCCTTTGGTGCCCGCCACTTCCAGGCTCCACCAGCCGCCCAGGCCATAGGTCGCATCACCGCGCTGGCTCAACAAATAGCCGACGGCCCCGTTGGCGAAGCGCACGTTGCAACTCACGGTGGAGAGCATGACGTCGCTGGCGCTCTTGCGGAAGCCGGGCCGGTCCACGAAGGCCTGAATATGCGTGACGTCGCCGCAGAAATAACGCATGACACTGAAGGGGTGCGAGAGGAAGGCCTTGAGGTGGGCGTAGGGAAAGCCGACGAGGCGGCTCCCGGTCGGCGGTTGGTAAGTCGCCTCCCCGGCGGAGAAGCCCATCTTGTGCAGGCAGTAGACCAGCTCGCCGATCTTGCCCTCATCCATATACTCCCGCGCCTTTTCCGCCGGTGGCGTGAAGTAGTGGTTGAGGTTACAGCCCAGATAGACCTTTTTCTCCGCGGCCAGTTTCACCATCTGCCGCGCTTCATTTACGTCATTTGACAGCGGTTTTTCCACCAACACATGCTTGCCGGCGTCCATCGCCTCCATGGCGGGTTCATAGTGCCAACTGCCATTCTCAAAGCCGCCGGTGGTCACGTCGACGACATCCAAATCCGGATTGTCGGCCAACATATCCTTGAGGCTGTAATACGCCTTCAGGCTATGTTTCTCCGCGACTTCATCGGCGCGTTCTTTCACCACATCACAGACGGCGACCAGGTCGGACAGCTCGTCGTTCATGTGGGCGTCGACATGCTGATTGCCGATGCCGCGCATTCCAATAATCCCAACTTTCAATGCCATAATAACAACTCCCCGTTACAGCATACGCAATGTATGGATCATCCGGTTATACCCGATGCTCCCCCCGGACAATGGCATGCACACACAAAGCACGACATGCCCCCGGTAAGACGAAAAGCATCGCAAGGCTTCAGTATAGCGATTGGGCGGGCAGGTCGGCAAACGCCGCAGGCGGCAATGTGCAAAAAACGGTGTGGCGTCGGCATGATTTACATGCGGGCAGGGGCATGGGCAGAGGACAGACTATGCTCTGGAAGCGCGTTGGCCTCGGCGCGGATGGGCGTGTCGATGATGGCGGAACCGAGGACAAAGCCCTCGTCATCGTAAAACACGGCCCACTGTCCCGGGGTCACGGCGGCTTGGGGGGTTTCCAAGGTCACGGTACAGGCGCGACCCTGGGGGTGCACCGTGGCCGGGGCGGCTTCATGACGCGAGCGCAACTGCACCAGACAGGTGAAGGGGGCATCCTGCGGTGACAATCCCCCCCAGCAGATAGGCAATGTGGTGAAGCCTTCGGAGCAGGTTTCTTCCTGGAAACCGACGATAAGCGCGTTGCGGGCGGTGTCCAGCGCCACGACATAGTAGGGACGCGGCCCGCTTACACCCAGCCCCCGACGCTGTCCAAGGGTATAGTGGATCAGTCCGCGATGCGTGCCGAGGCGTTCGCCGGTGGTGGCGTATATCGGGCCGGGCTGCGCGGGACCAACTCGCTCTTCGATTACCCCGGCGTAATTGCGGTCCGGGACAAAGCAGATTTCCTGGCTTTCCTTCTTGGTCGCCATCCCGAAATCCAGCGCCCAGGCCTTCTTGCGCACTTGTTCCTTGGTTATCTCTCCGAGCGGGAAAAACGCCCGACGAAGCTGGGCCTGCGTCAGGGGAGAAAGCACGTAGCTCTGGTCCTTGGGAAGATAGGCGGCGCGGCGAAGGGAGATGCGCGGTCCACGCATTTCCAGCCGGGCATAGTGCCCCATGGCGATGTAGTCTGCACCGATTTCGTCAGCGCGCTCATACAGGGCCCCGAACTTGATCATCCGGTTGCAACGGGCGCAGGGGTTCGGCGTGCGGCCCTGGGTGTACTCGTCAACGAAGTGCGTGATGATGTCGCGATCAAAACGATCAACGGCATGCATCACCTGATGCGGGATACCCACCTTTTCGCAAATACGCCGGGCGTCTTCAACCGCTTCCAGTCCGCAGCAAGGCTCGAAGACCGACTTCACCTTGGGCTCAGGCACCAACCGCATCGTCACGCCGAC